>CAYFUB010000297.1:0-19784 GCA_964346195.1 uncultured Pirellulales bacterium | reverse complement strand
GCGAAGAGGCTCCATTCGTTCAGGAACGCCAGCGTCGTCGCCCGGTAGGAGTTCTCGACGATCTTGGTGGTCGCGGACTCGATGGGGCGGTCCATGACCGTTAGCGGGAATTTCTCGGTGTTGAGCACCTCGTTGAGGAACTTGACGACGCGGTCGCGGGCCTCCGGGGTACAGCCGGAGCAGACGCGCCAGAAATCCCGGATACTTGAGACGTATTCCTTGCCGGGCATGACTCGTTCGAAACTGTGACTCAGCAGAGGGGTGGCTTCGAGGCCCCGCTTGGCGAAGGCCTTCTTCATGATCGGCCAGGCCACGAACTCCGTCGTGCCCGGGGCGACGGTCGTCTCAATGAGCACGAGGCACCTGGGGTCGATCTTTTCGCCGATGGTTCGCATAGTGGCTTCGAGGGCCGTCATCTCGGCCTCGCCGCTGCGCATGTTGCCCAGCTCCTGCTTGGTGTAATCGCACTGGACGTCCACGACGACGCAGTCGGCGAGCTTCAGGCAGTCACTGTTGTAGGTGGCGACCAGTGTCTTCTTTTCGTTGACGCAGCGGGCGATCATGGGATCGACCTCAGGGTCTTCCGCCTTGACGGGCGACTGGCCGCGGTTGAGCAGCGGGATCTTCCAGTAGCTGCGCGTGCTGGGCCGCTGGCAGCCAATCACGAATTTGGTCGGCTTGCCGGTCTTTCTATCGACGGTGTCGGCGACGATGGCCGCCATCACCGCCCCGACGAACCCGACGCCCATCACCACCACGATTTCCTTGCCTTCGGCCCTGGCCTCGCGAACCAGGTTCTCGGTGCGCTGGAACTCCACGGCGTACTCCTCGAGCTTCGGTAGTTCGAATCTCTCGCCGGCAGGACTGACTGAATACTCGCTCATAGGCAATTCACCTCATATTTTCCCCCAATTATGGGGCCTGAACATACGTCCGGTGCTGCTTACACCCCTATTCAGATAAGATAGTGCGACAAGTCTATCAGGATTCAGCCTTGTATCAAGAATTTTTTCGGGCGCATCATGGGTTTGGTGAAGGGAATCGCGGTGTGGCATCTTTTTAGTGGCACAGGAATATGGTATACTGATAATTGAGTTAGAGTGTAGATGATTCGGCCGTCTTTTGCCGGACGATGGAGTTGGAGGAGCCCATGCACAAGGCAGTTTGGTTGTTGCCCCTGTGGCTGTTGCTGATTGGCGGCACGTCTACGGGCTGGGCCGGACAAGCCGTTCTTGAATATCCCTCCGCACTGCTCGATATATACGACGCGGACCAAAGCTGTTGGGATGGGATGGATGAATGGGGCGACTACCCCATGCCGGTAACGCCCGAGCGCTGGCTGGTCGGGACGCCGCCTTCCGATCTATCGGCCGTCACTCTCCCGATAGATCATTGGGTGGATCTGCTGTTCTCGGGCCAACTGGTGGACGGCGCCGGCAGTGACATCATCATTATAGAGGCGGGAAGGGCCTCCGAGCAGGCGTTGCTGTTTCTGACCGACGGCGCGGAGCGGGAATACCTTCTGACGAGAGTGGCGGTCAACAACCTGTACCCGGAAGACATGAGTCACATCGAGGTCGATCTTGCCGGTGTTCGGCTGCCGTTCGCGCCTCGCGCAGTGCGTCTGCTCGCGGTGGACCTGGGAGGTCTGTCTCCCGGTTTTGACCTCGCCAGTATGCGCGCGCGTGTATCGCACGACTGCGGCACGGCATCCCCAAACACGGTGTGTCCCGTTTGTGAGCCGACGAAGGCGTGTTTCCCGAACCCCATCAGTGGCGCGGTCGGGGTCGGCCCGGATACAAAACTGACCTGGTCTGGCGGCAGTCTGGCGAACGGGCACGTGGTCTACTTCGATACGGCTGTTTTGCCGGTGCGGTCCGGGGCGGCAGCCGTCCGGTATCCGGCCCAGCCGCGCGACGCCAATGTGTTCGAGCCGCCCCAGTTGCGGCTGGGCGAGACCTACCACTGGCGAATCGATGAACTCGGGGCGGCGGACGCCAACCAGGTCTGGCCCGGCGACGTGTGGTCGTTCACCGTATCGGACCACGTCGTGATCGATGACTTCGAGACCTATGCGCAAGGGCCGCCCATCTACGAGGTCTGGCAGCCTCGAGGCTGGACCGGCGTATCGCTGGAGAAGGCGGTCTTTGACACCTGCCAGTATTCCATGATTTTGGGCTACTACTACAGTGAGGACAGCCGCTCGGAGCTTCTCCGCAGGTTCACCAATCCACAGGACTGGACGCAGGGGGGCGCGACGATACTGCAACTGATCATCCATGGGGATCTGCCTGACCCGGCGAGCGCCGAGTTGTACATCGCGCTGACCGACGGTGTCAACGAGTATGTGGCGCCGTGCCCCAGCCTCGTGCCCATCGAAGACAAGCCGAAGTGGTATGTGTGCAGGCTGGTCCTGGCCGACGTCGGCAGAGTTGATCTGACGTGCGTTCGGGGTTTGGCCATCGGCGTTCGAGCAGTGCCGTCGATCCCGCCGGGGGCATCCCATCGAGCGAGCCTTGGCATCGCGGAGATCCGGTTGTATCGGGCGCTGTGCCTCGAAGGGCGCCGGCCGAGCGCGGACCTGACCGCCGACTGCGCGGTGGATTACCGCGACCTCGAAAGGATGGCGCTCGAATGGCTGGATGACCGCACGCGCGTCTGCGAGGTCGCGGCGCCGAACGAGCCGGTCCTGTGGTACGAATTCGACGGCAACGCAAACGACAGTGCCAGCGGCGCTGCCCACGGCCGGGTGGAAGGCCGGGTCAACTATGTCCCGGGTGTCTACGGCCAGGCGATCCGCTTTATGAACCAGGGGGACCGTGTGACAATCCCGCAAGCGGCGCGCGTCTTCGGGCGACTCCGGGAGGCGATCACGATCACCTTCTGGCAGTTCGGCGACGACTCGGCCCATCTGAGCGATACGATATGCTGCTCGGACTACACGTACGGCCAATCGAACCCGGCCATTGCCATCCACCTGGGCTGCTGGCGGCATCCCGGCCACTATCGCTGGGACTGCGGCCGGCCGTGGTCGTTCGAGAACCGCGTGGCGGGCCGGCACCGGGACAAGTCCGAATGGACGGGCGGCTGGAACCATTGGGCCTTTACCAAAGACGTCCGGTGGCGAGGGCGTCCCGCCCTTGCATCTGCCGGCACCGAGCAAGGCCAGGATGGTTTCGCTACGGGCCGGATGGAAATCTATCTCAACGGCGAGCTCTACGACCGCCTCACCGGCACGGACACACCCATCACCGATATCACGTCGTTTGAAATAGGCTCCGGGTGGTACGGCGATTATGACGGCCGGATCGACGACTTCCAGATTTTCGACTACGCCCTCTCGCCGGCCGAGATCGCCTATGTCGCGACCCGCGGCACCGGCGTTTTCGGGCACTACCCCTCTTCCCCGGCCGACCTGGACGCCAGCGACGTGGTCGATCTGCACGACTTCTCGATCCTGGCCACCGAATGGCTCCATGACGGCCTCTGGCCGTGACCCGGTGCTGCCTGCCTCGAACGAGGCAACGACTTACGTGCGTGACATTGCACCCGGACATTGACGCCAAGACCGCTTTATGTTATAATTCTTGCCGTTCGCCCGCCTATGGAGGGTGTTCGTGATCAGGAAACTGACGGCCGCGCATCCGATAATATCGGACCGCGGCCTGGGGAATTAGAGTCAGCTATGCACACTTCGATCGGTATACTCCTGGCGCTCGTTTCGTTTCGACTGAACGCGCTGGGAGGTGAGAGCACAATGACGCTCGTGATCAACGAGCTCATGGCAAGTAACGCACGTTCCATCGCCGACGCATATGGCGACTACGATGATTGGATCGAAATCTACAACTGTGGCGACGAGCCCGTCAATGCGGCCGGCTGTTATCTCAGCGACGCGCCGGGCAATCCGACAAGGTGGCGGATTCCCACGACCCATCCGGCCCTCACCACGATTCCGGCTCATGGCTACCTGCTCATATGGGCCGACAGCGAGACCCAGGAGGGGCCGTTGCACGCGGGCCTGAGGCTCCGTACCGGCGGGGAAACCGTCTCGCTCTATGACGCGGACCAGAACCTGTTGGACCGCGTGACGTTTGGCGAGCAGGCTGTGGACATATCCTACGGCCGCTTTCCCGATGGCGGTGCCCAGTGGCAGACGTTTGCGGCCGCCACGCCGGGCAAGGCCAACGGCACGGGAGCGGGCGACGTGGTCATCTCCGAGATCATGTATCACCCGTACCATACTACCTCGCCGGGCCCGGAGAACAGGAACCTGGAGTGGATCGAGCTGTTCAACAGAGGCGCGGAGCCTGTCGACATGGCCGGCTGGCGGGTGAGTGACGCTGTGGACTTCGTTTTCCCCTACCTCGTCCTCAAGGGCGGAGAGTACCTCGTGGTGGCGGCCGATGTGAGCGTCTTTTCGGCCCGGTACCCCGATGTGAAGAACGTGGTGGGCGGCTGGACCGGATGGCTGAGCAACTCGGGCGAGAGGCTGGCACTGCTTGACGAGGTCGGCGCCGTGGTGAGCGCTGTCACGTATTGCGACGAGGGCGACTGGGCGGTGCGCGAGCTGGGGCCGGCGGAGCGCGGCCAACGAGGCTGGCAGTGGTCCGACGAGCACGACGGTGGCGGCACGTCCCTGGAACTGATGAACCCGGCTCTGCCGAAAGAATTCGGGCAGAACTGGGCGGCCAGTCTCGAAGAGGGCGGGACGCCCGGCCGGGCCAATTCGGTTGCCGCCGGAGACATCGCACCGATGATTCTCGACGTACGTCATGCGCCGATCATCCCCGGACCCGAGGAGTTGGTCACGGTGACGGCGCGCATCTGGGATGAAGCGACGACCGGCCTGTCCGTCATGCTGTACTACCGGCTCGATACCTCCACCTATACCGACCAGGACATCTATCCCCAATATCGGGACGTCAGTTGGCGGGTTCTGCCGATGTCCGACGATGGCGGGCATGGCGACGGGCGGGCGGGCGACGGCGCGTTCGGCGCTCAGATCCCCGCCCAGCAGAACCGCAGCATCGTCGAGTTCTTCGTGGAGGCACGCGACGCGGCCGGCAACGTGCGCACCTGGCCGGCCCCGAGCATGATGGACGGTGTGCCGCAGCAGGTGACCAACGCCCTTTACCAGGTGGATGCGGCCCTTGATGTGGGCACCTACTGGCGGATTGGAGGTCAGCCACTGTACTACATCGTCATGACGGAGATGGAGCGGGGCCGCCTGGCGTACATCGGGACCCATAGCGGTCAAGACGGACCCGACGCCCAGATGAACGGCACGTTCATCAGCATAGACGGCACCGGCGTGGAGCTGCATTACCGGGTGGGCATCCGTAATCGCGGCCACGGCACGCGCAACGGTCCGCCGAACAACTACCACGTCAACTTCTTACACGATGACGCCTGGAAAGGGGTACGGGCGGTCAATTTCAACTGTCGCTACACCCACGCCCAGATCCTCGGCAGCGCGATCTTTCGCATGGCGGGGATTGCCGCCGCCGATGCAGCCGCCGTACAGGTGCGGATCAACGGCGCCGACCTGGCCTACCCGGGCAGTCCCATGTACGGCGTTTATGCCCGTATCGAGGCGTTTAACGAAGACTTCGCCGAGAGACATTTCCCCGATGATCCCAATGGCAACCTCTATACATGCTTCCGTATCGGTTCGGGGTCGGAGGCGGAGCTGCGCTACGAAGGCCCTGACCCGAACGTGTACCGCAACCGCTACCTCAAGGCGAACAATGAGGCGCAAGACGACTGGTCGGACTTGCTCCGCCTGGTGGACGTGCTCAACAACGCGCCCGACGACACCTACCTGCAGGAGGTCGGCAAGGTCATCAATATTACGCAATGGCTGCGCTACATTGCGGTCGATTCGCTCCTGTTGAACTACGAGACCGGGCTGAACATGGGTATGGGGGACGACTATTTCATGTACCGCGGCGTCATCGATCCTCGCTTCGTGCTGATCCCGCACGATCTCGACACGATCCTGGATCAGGGCAACAGCCACGGCAGCATCGATCTGAGTGTTCTCTCGGTTGTTACGGGGGCGCCCGGGCGCAACGGTGTCGAAGGATTGAAACGGTTTTTCAACCATCCGGACGTCGCCCCCCTCTACTACCGGCAACTGCTCGACCTGATCGGGACGGTTTTCGCGCCGGAGCAATTCGATCCTTTGGTGGACCACGTGCTGGGCGACTGGACGCCGCCGCAGATACTTGAGGACATAAAGCAGTTTGTCGTGCGACGTAATGCTGCGGTGCTGGCCCAGATCCCGCAGCAGCTTACCATCAACAGCCCCTTCGCGGTGGTCGACGGCTATCCGTACGCGACGGCCCCGACCTGCGCGCTGTTCGGAACCGCCGACGTCCTCGAGACACGGTCGGTGCTGGTCAACGGCGTACCCGCTCTCTGGTCGCCGCGCGAAGGGAGCTGGCAATTGGGAGAGGCACTCGGGCTGGCGGACTCGTTGGTGGCCGCCGACTCCCCGTGGAAGTATCTCGATGACGGCAGTGACCAGGGCACGGCCTGGCAGGGGCCCGAGTTTGACGACAGCGCCTGGCGCGCCGGCCCGGCGGAACTCGGCTACGGGGACGGTGATGAAGCCACCGTCGTCGACAGCGGGCCGTCGGGCGACCGATTCATCACGACCTATTTCCGAAAATCATTCACCGTGAGCGATGTCGCAGGATTCCTGGCCTTGCGTCTGCGGCTGCTGCGCGATGACGGGGCGGTCGTCTATCTCAACGGCGTGGAAGCATGCCGCAGTAACATGCCGGAGGGACCGATCTCTTATACAACACGCGCCATGGCGGGCATGAGCGGCACCGAGGAGCGTACTTTCATTGAATACGACCTGCCTGTCGGTCTGTTATGGGAAGGCGTCAATGTCCTGGCAGTGGAGGTCCATCAGAACTCTCCTTCCAGCAGTGACGTCAGTTTCAACCTGGCCCTGGAGGCGGCGCGGCCGGGCCAGGGGCCAGGGGCACTGCTGCCGGGGATCAACCGGCTCGTTGTACAATCCTTTGGCAGCCTGGGCGGCGCCGGCAGGCAACTGGAAGAGGGCTACATCGACATCTGGTATGATGATGGAGGCAATTCAGAGGTCTCAGGCACGCTTGCGGCGGACAGAATCCTCGACGCGGCTTCCGGGCCCTGGCACGTGACGAGCACGGTGACGGTCCCGGCGGGCACGACGCTGACCATCGAGCCGGGGACGACGCTATTCTTCGATCCCGGCACGAGTATCATCGTCAACGGCCGGCTCGTCGCGGAGGGTACTCCCTATCAACGCATCACGTTTACCAAGGTACCCGGCTCGACAAGCTGGGCGGGATTGCAGTTCCTGGATGCTGCGCAAGAGAGCCGGCTTGCCTACATCAACATGGAATACTGCGACGCCGACTCCCAGGCCGTTCACGCCGACCATGCGAAGGTTCATATGGACCATGTCATCTGGGCGAATCACACCAAGCCGTACCTGGTCTTCGAGGACTCTTCGATCGTTCTGAAGAATTCGGTTCTGCCGAGCATCCAGGATGCCGAGCTGGTCCACTTTCAGGATTTCCCGCCGGACGGATATGCCCTGTTCGAGGGCAACTGGTTCGGGACCACGACCGGGTACAACGACATCATCGATTTCAGCGGTGGCCAGCGTCCCGGCCCCATCGCCCGGTTCATCGACAACACATTCACCGGTGCCAGCGATGACTGCCTCGACCTGGACGGCGCCGATGCGCACGTGGAAGGCAATCTCTTCATGCACGTACACGGGACGGGGCCCTCGGCCAGTCCCTCGCACGCAGTCACCACGGGGGCCCAGGGAGGGCGGTATTCTGAGCCGATGGTAGTGAGGAACCTCTTTTACGACGTGGATCACGCGCTGTTGTGCAAGGATGACGGTTTCATCACCGCGGTAAACAACACGGTCGTTCGCGCTCCCCTTGCGGCCGTGAATCTGTACGAGGCGCGGTCAAGCCAGGCACAGGGAAAAGGGTTCTATGGCGACGGGAACATCTTCTACGACGTGGCCCACGTGTTCGAGAATCCCGATTGGGTCGGCCATCCAGCGTCGATTACGGTGAACAACTCCATTTTCCCTACGATTGCCGGCGACCCGGTAGTCTGGACAGGCGCCGGCAACATGGAGGATGCCGATCCGCAGTTCTTGAATGCGGATGATGTCACCGATCCGGCGCATGACCTGCGACTGCTGGTCAGCTCACCGGCCCTCGGGGCCGGGCCCAACGGCCGGGACATGGGCGGGTTGGTCCCGCCCGGTGCCTCCATTTCGGGTGAGCCGTTCTCGGTGACGCATCGGACCAGTGCCACCCTGACCGTGGGCGGGCCGGATATCTACGCTTACAAATACCGGATCAACAACGGCCCCTGGAGTCAGGAAGTGGCCCGGCCTGACGCGGGGCCCGCCGGCGACCCCACGCCGCTAGCGCCCATCGAGCTGGCCAATCTTCAGAATGGGCAATCGTACACGGTTTACGTTATCGGCAAGGATTCCGCCGGCGTCTGGCAGGACGAAAGCAGCCCCACCGCCTCGCGGACCTGGACGGTGGACACTTCCTATCGGCGTTTCGTTATTAACGAGGTCCTGGCGGTCAACAGGTCGACTCTCGCACGCGAGGGCACTTTCCCGGACACGGTCGAGCTGTACTACGACGGTCCGACGCCGATAGACCTGGCGGGGATGAGCCTGAGCGACGATCCGGAGCAGCCGGCCCGATTCGTCTTTCCCGACGGGGTGAGAATGAACCCGGGCGAATATCTGGTCCTTTTTGCCGACCACGAGATCTCGGCCCCGGGGCTGCATCTGGACTTTGCCCTGAACGCGGAGGGCGATGCCGTGTACCTGTACGACCGGACCGGAATCCTGATCGATTCGGTGGAGTTCGGGGGCCAGCTTCCCGACTTGTCCATCGGCCGCATCGGTTATGCAGGCGCGTGGCATCTGACGGTTCCGACGCTCGGGCAGGCGAATATCTCACATCCTCTCGGCGACCCGCGCGCCGTCAGAGTCAACGAATGGCTCGCCAGCGAGAAGGTCCTTTTCACTTCGGATTTCATCGAGCTTTATAACCCGCACCCGCTACCGGTCGATCTCGGCGCCTTCTACCTTACCGATACGCCGGAGACTGAGCCCGACAGGCACCGCCTTCGCCCGCTCAATTTTATCCCCGGCAACGGCTATGCCGTCTTTCTCACCGATGACGGGCTCGACCCGGGCCACCTGGGGTTCAAGTTGTCTTCCAGCGGCGATATGATCGCCCTGTTCAACGCCGGGTTTCACGAGATCGACAAGGTTATATTCAGTCACCAGACAACGGACGTTTCCCAGGGGCGTTCTCCCGACGGTTCCGGCTCGTTCGAGTTCTTTCTGTTGCCGACGCCGGGACTGCCGAATCCGTCGTTGCCCGAAGTGACGAGCGCTTCCTTTGACCTGGTCGCAGAGGATGCGGCCAAGCGGGCAATTGTCCCGGCCTCGGCCGTTGATGTGGCGGAGGACTGGAACTCCAGCGTATCCTTTGACGATTCGAGCTGGCTCAGCAGTGCCGGCGCGCCGGGCGGCGTGGGGTTCGAGCGGAGCACCGGCTACGAGCAGTTGATCGGCCTGGACATGGAAGCGCAGATGTACCCACACAACGCCACCTGCTACATTCGCATCCCGTTTCGTGTCGAGCCCGCATGGATGGAAGACCTGGCCGAGTTGTTCTTGAGCGTGCGGTACGACGACGGTTTCGTGGCCTATCTCAACGGGGTGGAGGTGGCCCGCGCCGGCTTCACCGGGACGCCGCAATGGGACTCCGAGGCTGAGGCGGGCCGCGAGTCCCTCGTTCAGACGTTTGACACGGTCCTGGATCTCTCCGATCGCATCGATGTCCTCAGGACGGGAGACAACCTGTTGGCGATCCACGGTATGAACAGCTCGGCTACGAGCAGCGATTTCCTCATAGTCGCGGCATTGCAGGGCAGGGTGGTCGAAGTGACCGGAGGTGAGTACCCGTACCTGAAGGAACTGGACCTGCTGGCGGGGCTGCGGGTCACGGAACTGATGTACAACGCCTCCGAGGGAGACGACAGCGATTACATCGAACTGCAGAACGTCGGCCCGGTTGCGCTCGATCTGGCGGGCCTTCGTTTCACCGCGGGCGTGGACTTCACGTTCCCGGCGCGCACCCTCGCGCCGGGCGCGTGCACGGTTGTAGTGAGCGATCTGGCTGGATTTCAGGCGCGCTACGGGACGTCTGTTGATGTCGCGGGCGAGTACGGCGGACGCCTGAGCAACAATGGCGAGGACATCGTGCTGAAGCTGGCCGCGCCGCTGGAGGCGGCGGTCATGCGCTTCGAGTATGCCAATTCCTGGTACCCGTCCACGGACGGCGGTGGTGAGTCGCTGGTCATTCAGGACCCGGCCGCCGCGGCCGCGACCTGGAACGACCCGGCAAGCTGGCGACCCTCGCCACCCACCCCCGGCCAGCCCTGAAACCGATTGCAATTGGATTCTCTACGGTAGCATGCAATCGTCGGGTGGCATCGTCACGACCGAAGGTCTTGGCGATGGTTCCTTCGTGTGGACGCAACGCCATCGGCAAGCTTCGCTTGACGATGCCACCCGGCTGGTTGTCGCCGTCTGCGCTCTGTCAGTTCTTTGCGTACAGGCCGAGACTGTCCGGGATGCCGTGGCCGGTGTCGAGCTTGTCGCACGAGTCCAGTGCGGCGATGATCGCCTGCTCGTCGGACGCTTTTACCTGGTAGACTTCACCGCCGTTCTGCTCGTATTGCCGGGCGTAGCTGTCCCAGTCCTGTCGGTAGCGCTCGTAGGCCCGCTGCTTGAAGGTCTCTTTCGCGCCGAGCACGTCAATCTCCTGCGGATTCAAGTACTTGATGATCAGGCGCCGGTCCGCCAGGGTGAAATCGACACTGATGAGCCTGCCGTCGATTCTGCAAATACGATTGATGCTCGCATTGGCGATGCCTTTGGCCCGGAGGTACTGGCGGATGATGTCGAGGCCGTCGCGTTTCTGCGCCGCATCCGGTATCGCCGGTCGCGCGTCGCGCGCGCCGCGCGGGACATACGGCGAACCTCGCCTCACGAGGCCCGCTTCACAAGGTGCGCCATGATGGAGGCAGTGGATGACGGCGCATGGGGCGTAGCACGGCACGGGATACGCACAGTAGCCTGGGACCAGGCCCGTGCCGCCATACTTGACGGCGTGAAGCGTGTATAGCGCGCCCTCATGGACCAGACCCGAGCGGCGGTAACTGACCGCGTGCAACGAGTAGTCAAGTCCGCCGGGAACCAGGCCCGAGTGGCGATAGCTCAGGGCATACGGGGAATAGTGAACGCGATAACGTGCGGGGACGTAGTAAGTTGCCTGGACGATACCCGGTGTCATCACCAGGAGCAACAGTCCCGTTGAAATCCTTTTCATATGGGTTTCCTTTCCCTGGTAGAGGCAGGCCTCTGTGCCTGCCAGGATGCGTCAGGGCAATCACGAAGATCGCCTGAATTCCTTCGTCATCCCCTCCCCCCTGACGCGCAACCCCAACGCGCAACGGCCCTCCGGGCCGAGGTCGCGCCGAGAGCGGGCCAAGTACTCAGGAACCCTCCCCCATGAAATTGATGATGGGTGATCGATAATGGACGATTGAAGGAGGAGTCACACTTTCCCTTCGCAATCATCAATAATCAATAATCGATCATCCGTGTCTTTGCCCTCCTTTCTCCCCGATACAACGAGACTCTCCGATACTGCCCAGGGGCCGCACTATCACGGCCGTACAACTTTGATCTCTGATATTATCGGCCCATGTTAAAGCGCATCTTGAGGCATTTTGTTGCAGGATTTTGCTGAATTGCTACGGCACCCGTGGCGGCGGATTTGAAACCCGCCCCTACTCTACTTAGAGACTATCTCAGACCGGCAGCGTCATTCTGAGTAAAGCGAAGGATCTGGGCTGTGAACTTGAGAACCCTCTCATACGGATTATGACTAATTCGTGCGCGGTCTGTCATCCTGAACGGAGCGCAGTGGAGTGAAGGATCTGGGCTGCGAGCGAGAGAAATCTCTCTTTCCGTGGCCAGATCCTTCGGCTTCGCCTCAGGATGACAGAGCCCACCGCGCGAGAATTTTTCCCAATCCGTATCATTCGGCGGCCAGATGGTTCGCTTCGCTCACCATGACAGGTCGGAGTACCGTTTTGAGATAGTTTCCCAGGAGCGGAGCGCCGGCACAGTCGAAACACTTGGCTCCGAGTACGGCACGTCGTTTCGTAATGGTCGGATTTCCCTCTGGAGCGACGGCACAGTTGAACTCGGTCGTGGCTCGGTCAAAGCGGCCGGAGTTGTGAATCGAGGCGGATCGGCCCGCCTTTTGCTGCATCAATCATCTGTGTGAAGTCTTTGTAGCGCACCGTGCACGAGCGGTCGGAGTCGCTCTTGATACTTGCGCCGGTGAGTGTGCCGTTCCTCCAGGTGATGTCCACTTCGAATCCGCCGCGGGCCCGCAGCCCCTTGGTCTGGCCGGACGGCCACGCCGCCGGCAGGGCCGGGAGCAGGTGGATTTGGGTTCCCACACGCGATATTCCGCGTGTGGGGTCCCCTTCACCCGTGTGGCTTTGCAGGAGCATCTCGGCGATGCCGGCGGTGCCGCCGAAGTTGCCGTCGATCTGAAAAGGCGGATGCGTGTCGAAGAGGTTCGGCAATGTCGATTTGGCGAGCAGTGCCACGACGTTTTCGTGGGCCTTCTCCGCGTCGTGCAGGCGGGCCCAGAAGTTGATGATCCAGGCCCGGCTCCAGCCGGTGTGGCCGCCGCCGTGGCTGAGCCGGTATTCGAGGGACTTCCGCGCCGCCTCCGCGAGCTCGGGCGTGGTGGCGACCGTGATCTGCTGGCCGGGGTACAGCGCGAAAAGGTGCGAGATGTGCCGGTGCCCCGGCTCGGGCTCCTTGAATTCATCGTTCCACTCCATCAGGCGGCCGTCGGAGCCGATCTTCGGGCCCGCCAGCCTTGCGCGGGCAGCCTTGACCTCCTGGACGAAGCTGTCGTCGATCGCGAGGACATCGGCGGCGGCAAGGCAGTTCGTGAAAAGGTCATAGATGATCTGCTGATCCATCGCCGGGCCCATGGTCATGTGGGCGTTCTTGCCATCAGTGGTTTGGAACCGGTTCTCGGGTGAGATGGACGGGCCGCTGACGAGTTCGCCCGTTCGCGGGTGGGGCACGAGCCAGTCCAGGAAGAACTCGGCTGCTTCTTTCATGGCGGGATAGCCTCGCGTCGCGAGGAATTCAACGTCGCCGGTAAAGGCGTAACGCTCCCAGAGATGCCGGCAGGACCACGCCGCTCCCATCGGCCACATGCCATAACCGACCGCGCCGATCGGACTGGTCCACCACCAGGCGTCGGTCGTGTGGTGTGCGACGAAGCCCCGGCATCCGTAGACGTCCCGGGCGGTTTTGCGGCCACGCGGGCGGAGGTTCTCGATGAGGTCGAAGAACGGCTCGTGGCACTCGCTCAAGTTGCAGACCTCCGCCGGCCAATAGTTCATCTGGACGTTGACGTTGATGTGGTAATCGGAGTTCCACGGCGCACTGATGTGTTCGCACCAGATGCCTTGGAGGTTCGTCGGCATACAGCCCGGTCGCGAACTGCTCATGAGCAGGTATCGGCCGAACTGAAAGTAGAGGGCGACTAAATCGGGGTCTTCTGTTCCGTCCTTGACGGCCTTGAGCCGCTCATCGGTCGCAATGCCGCTTTTCTCGATCGGCCCCAGGCTCAGTTCCACCCGCCGAAAAAAGCGACGGTGTTCCGCCACATGGTCTTGTCGTAGTCTCTCAAAGCCCTTCGCGACCGCGGCGGTAAGCTGTTTCTCGCAGATCACTCGCGGATTCTCCCCTCGGTAGTCGCTTGCTGCCGCGATGTAGATCGTGGCGGCATTTGCGTCCTTCACCTGCAACAGGTCGACGGATTCGCTGAGGGCACCCCCATCCAGGACAATTTGCAGTTGGGTCTCAAAAGCAACCCCCTCATGCTCCCCCTTCTGTGTGGCTCGACCGGTCATGATATCCCTGTCCGGCATCACCACCTTGACATTGGCGTCGGCCGGACGCGAGAGCCCGGCCTCAAAGCTGATGGCGCCGGGCGTGTCGCTGGAAATCCGCACGACAATGCACTGGTCGACGGGACTGGAGAATACCTCGCGCGTGAAGGTGACGTCGTTTTGCTTGTATCGGACTCTCGCCACGGCGGTATCCAGGTCGAGCTCTCGCCGATAATCGGTAATCTCGCCGCCTTTGCCGAAGTGAAGGCGAAGATCGCCCAGCGTCTGGTAGCTGCGGATCAGGCGGGGGCCGAAGAGCTCCTTCTGTGCAAGCCGTTGGGCCTCCGCGTACTTGCCTTCGAAAAGCATCCGGCGGATCATGGGAAGGTGCCGGTAGGCCCCGACTTCATCCCGCTCAACCGGGTGGCCCGCCCAGATGGTGTCCTCGTTGAGTTGAATCCGCTCTTCCGGCACGGTGCCGAAAACCATCGCGCCGAGCCGGCCATTGCCGACCGGTAGCGCCTCGGTCCATTCCCTGGCGGGCTGGCGGTACCAGAGCCTGAGCCTCGCCCGGTAGCCGTTCTCCTCCGCCGCTGCGGTGTTCACACAGATCGCGGTCAGTACAATGACGGATGCGACCCATCGATTTCGTCTGTAGGATTCCATCCACTCTTCCTTTCAGCGGGGCGAACTCACTTCGCAGGCACGAGCGTGTACGGCACGTCTCGTTCCGTCTCGAATTCAACAAGGTTCTCTGCCGGGCGTAATACGGGGACACTCTGCCCGGCGCTCCGGACAGCCATAGGATCACGCGTGCGGACCCTGCATTCCTCACCCAGTCGCGACTGGATAGTCGCGGCGGTCAATTGCCCGTTCTTCCAGGTGAGGTCGACGTCGAATCCGCCGCGGGCCCGCAGGCCCTTGACGGCGCCGCTCGGCCAGGCGTCCGGCAGGGCCGGCAACAGGTCGATGATGTAGCGGTCCCGGCTGTCCCGACGGTGGCTTTGCAGGAGCATCTCCGTAATGCCGCTGGTCGCCCCGAAGTTGCCGTCGATCTGGAAGGGCGGGTGGGCGTCGAAGAGATTGGGGTACACGCCGCCGCCCTTGTAGTCCGTCAGCGGGGACGAGGTCAGCGTCAGCAGGTTCTTGAGCATCAGATGGGCGTGGTTGCCGTCCAGCAGGCGGGCCCAAAAATTGATTTTCCATGCCCGGCTCCAGCCGGTGCCGCCGTCGCCGCGGAAGACGAGCGACTGCCGGGCGGCCTTGAACAACTCCGGCGTGTCGGGCGTGATCTCCTCGCCGGGGAACAGGCTCCACAGATGCGAGACGTGCCGGTGCTCGTTCTTCGGGTCGTCCTTGTCCTCAAGCCACTCCTGAAGCTGGCCGTGCTTGCCGATCAGATTGGGTGCAATCCGGCCGCGCAGGGCATCGAGCTTCTCGGCGAACTGACCATCGACGCCCAGCACGCGCGCCGCCCGGGCCGTGTTGGCAAAAAGCGCGCGGATGATCTGGTGGTCCATCGTTGGACCCATGACCAAGCCGCCGTTCTCGGGGCTGTTGCTCGGGCCGCTGATGAGCCGGCGCTTGTCGCTCCTCGGGTCCTCGATGAGATAGGCCGCGAAGAACTCCGCCGCTCCTTTCATCAAGGGATAGGCCCGCTCGGCCAGAAAGCCCTTGTCGCCGGTGTAGAGATAGTGCCACCACAGATGCTGGCACAGCCAGGCGCCGCCGGTGGGCCAGATGCCGTGGTTGGAAGCGTTGATCGGGGCGGCCCCGCGCCACAGGTCGAAATTGTGGTGCAGGACCCAGCCGGGGGCGTCGTAGTGTTTGCGGGCGATGGAACGGCCCATCACGCCGAGGTCGGCCAGGGCGTCGAACAGCGGCCGGCCGCATTCGCTGAGATTGGTGGGCTCCGTCAGCCAGTAGTTCATCTCCGTGTTGATGTTGACGGTGTATTTGCTGTCCCACGGCGGGTTGAGGCTCTCGTTCCAGAGCCCCTGCAGGTTGGCCGGCTGGCCGCCCGCCCGCGAGCTGGCGATCATCAGGTATCGGCCGTACTGGAAAAACAACGCGGCCAACTGCGGGTCCTCTTTCTGAGCATAGTTCAGCACCCGCTGGTCGGTCGTCAGGGGCGGCTCAGAAACCGTGGCGAGGGCATCTTGCCCTTGTTCTTCGAGTGCAATGCGTGTGTCGGAATCTGGTGAGGCAAGGCCGAGACGGCCTCGCGACGCAAGGGCGGGACGCCCTCGCCACGTGGGCGGACCGCCCAGGTCGAGCGAGACACGTCGAAACAGTGCCTGATGGTCGGCCACGTGTGCGTCTCGCACCTGTCGCGGCGTCTTGGCCGCGGCCTTCTCGAGCACCTCGCTGCACACAGTAGCCGGGTCCGCCGAGAGATCGTTATAGCTCTTGACGTTGGTGGCCAGGGCCAGCATCAACGTCACGGCGTTGGCGCCTTCGACCTGGATCTGCTTATCATCCACCGTGACCTTGCCCCTTCGGGCGATCACGCGGCAACGGCCCTCGAATCTCACGGTGCCGGGAATCACGTCGTTGCCCCGCGCCTTGTAGTCGCGTGCCCGCCCGCGAACGACCAGGGTGTCTTCACCGGCCGCCTGCGTCTGCACGTCCTGATTCGGGCTGGTCAGCGTAGCCGAAAAGGCCAGCGCGCCCGGCTGGTCACATTCAAGCCGTACGACAATCACCTGGTCCGGGTAACTGGCGAACGCCTGGCGTCTGTAGGTGACGCCGTCGAGGCGGTACGTCGTGGTGGCAATGGCGGTATCGAGATCAAGCTCCCGGCGATAGTCCTCCACGTTCTCATGACCGGGGAACGTCAGCCGCAAGTCACCGAACGGTTGGTAAGGCATCTGCCTCAGTGGCACCGACATAAATCGCTCGGTCGCCAGTTGTTCTGCCTCCCTCTGCTTGCCCTCCAGGAGCAACCGGCGAATTTGCGGGAGGTACTCGGCGGCGCCGTCGTGGGCATAGTCATGGGGCCGGCCGCACCACAGCGAGTCCTCGTTAAGCTGGTAGCGGTCCTCGGCGGTGCCGCCGAAGACCATCGCCCCGAGTCTGCCGTTGCCGATGGGCAGGGCCTCCGTCCACTGCCGGGCCGGCGCCTCGTACCACAATCTCAGGTCCGCCTGCGAATTGCCGGCGCTCAAACAGGCTGCACACACCAACGGCAGGATCAGACTACTCATCTCGAAACCTCCAGTAGCATGGGCATCTTGCCCATGACCTTAAATCCACGGGCGGGACGCCCGTGCTACTGGCATGGGCATCTTGCCCATGACCCTAAATCCACGGGCGGGACGCCCGTGCTGCTGACATGGGCATCTTGCCCATGACCTTGAATCCATGGGCGGGACGCCCGTGCTGCTGACACGGGCATCTTGCCCATGACCCTAAATCCACGGGGGGGACGCCCGTGCTACTGGCATGGGCATCTTGCCCATGACCTTAAATCCACGGGCGGGACGCCCGTGCTACCGGCATGGGCATCTTGCCCATGACCTTGAATCCACGGGCGGGACGCCCGTGCTGCTGACACGGCGTCTTGCCCATGCGGCGCAGGGATATCGAAGTCCTGCATATCATCACTTTTCCATGGGCGGGACACCGATGCTACTGTACACGCGGCGACGTTTCACGTCGAAGAGTATCTCCCTCTCCGCTTGGACCTGATTTGGGCGGACGCCGATGAGTCGCAAGGGATTGTAAAAGAGCATCCGAATCAGAGCGTGCGGGCTTACCAAGCCGAGCGCGGCCAGGTGATTCGCACATTCGAGAATCGTTGCCGAGGACCCGGCCATGTAGCCGGTGGCAGGGTTGTAGAGCTTCCCGTTTTCCTCGAGGCGGACGTTGGCCCCCATCGACCAGTATTCGCCCGGCGGCAGGCCCGCCAGCGGCGAGGCATCACTAATGATGATGCATCGTTCGGGGCCCTTGGTTCTGATGACGGCCTTGAGCATCGAGGCCGGCAGATGGTGCCCGTCGGCAATGATGGTGGCCGAAAGGTCATCGTTCGCCAGACCGGCCCAGACGGGGTTTTGGTGTCTGGGCAGCAGCGCGGGCACGCCGTTGCCAAGATGGGTGAGGGCCTTCGCCCCCACGGCAACCAATCTCTCCAAATCCTGCTCGTTGGCCATGTGATGGCCGAGTGAGACGGCGATACCCTGGTCGCTCGCCGCGCGGGCCAGTTCCTCGGCCCCGTTCTGGTCGGCCGCTATCGTCAGGAGCCGGACCCTGCCGTCCGCCAAATGGATGAGTTCCTCCAGATAGCTGACAGCAGGTTTTCTGACCCACTTCGCCGTGTGTGCGCCCCGGGCCCCGTCCTGCGGCGAAATGAAAGGTCCTTCGAGATGGATGCCGAGCACCCGCCCTCGGAACTCGTCTTCAGCTATGACCTTTGCGATGATGGGCAGGTTGCGCTCATAGATTTCCGCAGGGCTCGTGATCAGGGTCGGCAGAAAGGCCGTCGTTCCCCCGGCGAGCAATTCCCGGCAGGCCCGTGCGCAATCGGCTGCCGTGAGATCGCGGCCCGAGAAATCCACCCCTCTATAGCCATTCACCTGAAGATCCACGAGGCCGGGAATTCCGATCGCCTCACCCCTGCAGCCAATGTCCGTTCGTCCCATAAATCTACGTTTTGCTTTGGTGATTCTATCGGCGACGGGTGAGATGCGCAGCCCTGCGTCACCCTTTGTGGGATGATTGTAGCTCGTCAGGACGGAACTGTAAATGCGAACGGCCTTTGAATTCGGCCGTAAACCGGTTATAATGGTACCGCCGTAGCTGAGGAGCATGCCGCGATTAACCAGCCAGGGCAGGCTTTTGAAGAGCGTAAAGTTGATGGGTTCACGAGTGGGATTCCTGCATCCGGTAAGACAGTGGATTCATGCGGCCCAAGACCCGGGCAGCGAATTCAATCGCATGCTCCTGGCGATCTGCGCTCACGAGGAACATTCGCGGGCACAGGCGGCTCGCATGTGCCTTCGCGCGCTGGAGGCGTTCGGCCGCATCCATGGCACGGATAAGGAAGTGCTCGTGACCCGTTCGGCCGGTCGCGTCAACGTTCTGGGCACCCACATCGACCACCGGGGCGGCTCGGTGAATCCCATCGCCGTCAACCACATGTGGCTCGTTGCCTCGCCTCGCAGCGACGACCTCGTCGTGGCCGGAAATGTCGAATCCGAGCAGTTTCCCGCGCAGAGATTCCGAATCAGCGAGTGCCTGCCCCGGGGGCAGAAGGTGCGGGATTGGGACTCCTGGTGCTACGCCGAGCTGCAGAAGCGAAACGGCGACATCTCGACGGCCTGGTCGAACTATATTCGCGGGGCGGTTCTGTACCTGCAGAATCTCTACGTGAACGAGGACGGCACATGTGTCCGGCCGCTGAAGGGCATGGACATGGTGTTTTATGGCGATGTCCCCCGGGCGGTCGGGTTGAGTTCTTCTTCGGCGATTGTGGTCGCGGCCGCCGAGGCGGTCGTGCGGCTGAACGCCCTGGAACTCAGCCGCCGCGACTTGGTTGCGCATTGCGGTCTGGCCGAGTGGTACGTCGGCACACGCGGCGGCAGCAGCGACCATGCCGCCATCCTGTTTGCCGGGCCCCGTGCCATCCTGCACGCCACGGCCTTTCCGTTGCAGGTGGACAGCGTCCTGCTTCCCGACGGTTACAGCCTGGTGCTGGCCAATAGTTGCATCGAGGCGAAGAA
>CAYFUB010000296.1:0-1821 GCA_964346195.1 uncultured Pirellulales bacterium | reverse complement strand
GTGAAGTCAGGAGTCTCATGTTCAGGAGAATGGGATGGCTGAGAGTAGGTCACCTTCAAGGAGGATTTCACCGTCAAAGGGCACGCCTTCCGCGCCGGCGACACCTACAACCTGGATGCGACTCTCCGCCAATCCGGTGACTCCTGGCTGATCGACGGGATTTAGGTCAGCAGGCCGTAGTCCTGGAGGGTCCGGCGCAGGGCGGCTTTCTTGGCGTCTTCCAGCGGAGTCATGGGCAGACGCAACTCTTCCGAGCACATGTCGAGCATTGCCATCGCGGCCTTGATCGGGATGGGGTTGGTCGCCATCGTCAGCAGGTTCTTGCTCAGGACGAAGAGCTTGCGGTGCCACTGCCGGGCCGAGGTAAGATCGCCTTCGAGGATCAGGTCGGTCATGGCTTTGACGTCGGCCGGCACGATGTTCGCCACGATGCTGATAACGCCTTTGCCGCCCACGGAGGCGAGCGGCAGCGTGAGGGAGTCGTCGCCGGAGATGATGATGATGTCGCAGCGCATGGCGATTTCGCTGGCCTGGTCGAGACTGCCGGTCGCCTCTTTGATGGCGACGATATTGTCGTGCTCGGCCAGTCTGGCGACGGTTTCCGGCGTCAGGCCGGCCCCGCAGCGCCCGGGGATATTATAGAGCACGATGGGCAAATCGACCTCGTCGGCAATCGCCTTGAAGTGCTGATAGAAGCCCTCCTGTGTCGGCTTGTTGTAGTAGGGGCACACCTGGAGCGTGGCGTCGGCGCCGATTTTCTTGGCGTAGGCGGTCAGCTCGATGGCTTCGGCGGTGCTGTTGGACCCGGCTCCGGCGATCACCGGCGTGCCCCCGGCGACGCTCTTGACGACCCGCTCGATCACCTGCTTGTGCTCCTCATGGCTGAGCGTCGGGCATTCGCCCGTCGTGCCGACCGGCACGATGGCGTCGATGCCGTTCTCCAACTGGAATTCGATCAGCTCGTCCAGCGTTTCGAAATCGACTTTGCCGCCGTCAAACGGTGTGACCAGTGCCACCATGGCCCCTGTGAACATGCCCGATCTCCTGATTTGCGATTTACAGTTTACTATTTACGATTTGGCCTGCCACGCCGGACGCAATCCCGCGAGTTGACCGTTATCTATGGTCGCGTCACGGTTCACGTGGCCCGTATTTGTCGATCAGCTCGATCATTTCTCGTGTCGCCTGGTATATCCCGACCAGCACGGCGCGCGACACGATGCTGTGCCCGATGTTGAATTCGCACAGGCCCGCGATGCGGGCGACGCCGGCGATGTTGCGGTACGTCAGCCCGTGGCCGGCGTGGACGACCAGTCGCCGGTCCCGCGCGAAATCTCGACCGGCTGCCAGTTCCGCCAATCGCTTCTTCACGGCACGCTCGGTCCTGGCGTCGGCATAGGCGCCGGTGTGCAGCTCGATGGCGTCACAGCCGGTCTCGGCGGAGGCGGCGATCTGTTCCGGCTCTGGACTGATGAACGCGCTGACCAGGATGCCTTTGCGGTGCATCCGTCTGACTACCGCGGCGAGGCGCCGCTTATACTTGACACAGTCCAGGCCGCCCTCGGTCGTCAGTTCGGCGCGGTTCTCCGGCACGAGCGTCACCTGGTCGGGCACGACCTGCTCGGCGATCCTGACAATCGGCTCGGCCATCGACATCTCGAGGTTCAGCTTGCACGCGACCGTCTCCTTGAGCAGACGGACGTCCCGGTCGTTGATGTGCCGGCGGTCCTGGCGCAGGTGCACGGTGATCCCGTTGGCCCCGGCCAGCTCGCACTGCACCGCCGCCCAGACGGGGTCCGGCTCGTCGGCCCGCCGGGCCTG
>CAYFUB010000295.1:0-22623 GCA_964346195.1 uncultured Pirellulales bacterium | reverse complement strand
AGAATCCGAAATCGTCGTGCATCTGAAAGGAGAAAACCATGAAACCCGTCGTCAACCAGGCCAGAAAGAAGAGGGCGTTCACCATCGTCGAGCTGCTGACCGTCATGAGCATCATCGTGATCCTCATCGGGCTGCTCGTCCCCGCCCTCAATAGAGTGAAGATCTACGCCATGGGCGTCAAGCAGAGGGCGCAGTTCCACAGTATCGATGCGGCGCTGGAGCTCTTCGGCAATGAGTTCGGCGGCTACCCGGAGTCGGGCGCGCTTGATCCGCAGGGCAATTCATACTGCGGCGCGATGAAGCTGTGCGAGGCGATGATGGGATGGGACCTGCTGGGCTTCCACTCGAGCTCGATCTTCAACAGAGACGGGACGTCGGCAACCGGGACGTTCCTGTACGATCCAACCGTATTGTCCTCGCGTCGTGGTCCGTTCCTGCCGCTGGAGAGCGCGAATGCCTACCGGCTGGGCGAGGTATATCCACCCAGCAGCCCAAGCTTGGCTAACTTCCGCGTGACCATACCGAATGTATCGGAC
Source organism: uncultured Pirellulales bacterium (assembly GCA_964346195.1). Taxonomy (GTDB): domain Bacteria; phylum Planctomycetota; class Phycisphaerae; order Sedimentisphaerales; family Anaerobacaceae; genus PLanc-01. The sequence continues at coordinate 22,087 of CAYFUB010000295.1, read as the reverse complement.
CCGGACAAACAGTACAACTATGTGCTGTGCGATGTCTATGCGAAAGAATTCCATAAGGTGAAAGCGGGCATGCCCATTCTCTACTACCGCGCGAATACGTCGAATACCATGCACCTGCGTGTGAACCTGCAGGGGCCCGAGGTACGGCCCCCGAACCCGAATGACTCGGCCGGCAATATCTACAACTACTGGGACAACCAGGAACTGCTGGATCTCGGCAAGCCGTGGGTTACCGGTGGGGCAGGAACAGCGGGCAAGACCCACGCGCTGGCTGACTATAAGACTTTCTACAACAATACGAGGACCGACAAGATTGAACAGCCCTGGCGGCCCTACCGGGCGGACTCGTATATCCTGATCTCCGCCGGTTACGATAACGAATACGGGACGGCCGACGACATCTGCAACTTCGACTGGAAATACCCGCAGTAGTATGCCCGGCACGGAAGTTGCCGGGAGGAAGAAGGCGGGGATCGTTCGTTGGAAGTTGCCGTGGCGTGATGCACGACGCACGCATACGAGGAGGAAGGAGAAAGACATGGCAAGAGTTGCGGTACATTTGGTCCCAATCGCGTTGCTCTTGTCCACCGCGGGCCTGGCCGAGGCCGGTGTGGGCGGGATCGTGAACGGGAGTTTCGAGGACGACGGATACGTGCGTGACATTGTAGCGACAGAACCGAATGGCTGGAGCGTGAACGTGCCTTCGAGCAAGTTCGTCGGGTATGTGTACCGGGATTGGCCGACGGACGGGACGTACAATTTGACCATTTACAGCCAGCGCAAGACCTTTAACGCCGGAGAAATGGCTACCGTCGCGCAGGACTTGGCGTTGTCGGCTGTCGATCAGATCGTGTTCGATTTGAAGATAGCCACGGACTGGTCCCCGTGGGACCCGAACGTCTGCAGCGCGGTGGTGCTGATCGATGGGGACGTGGTGTGGGACTCCGATCACCTGGACCTGAGCGCGGGAGGCGAGTATTTGGACCAGATCTGTCCCATCGCGGCCAAATACCGGACGCCGGGCCTGCATAAGGTTTCGTTCGGTTTGCGGATCAATGCGACCGCAGCGTTGTGGGAACGCTATTATACGCATTGGGATGCTATCGAATGCCGGTCGTCCTGTGGCGGCCTCCTGCCCGGCGACTTCAACAGCGATTGTCTCGTGGATGCGCGCGACTTGATGTTGATGGCGGGAATGTGGGCGGCCGAGGTGCCGGCAGACAGCCCATTGAACCTGGGCACAGGGCCTGCGGAGGACCCCAACGGGGTCGTCGGAAGAATCAACTTCTTCGACTTGGCCGTTCTGGCCGAAAGCTGGCGCGGCGGCAGTCTGGTGCAAAACGAATGATCTGACGGGAATCGTCGACTTGGAAAGAGGATAGCCGTGGAAACGAAAAAGTCAGGCCTGACAGTGGTGGAGATCCTGGTCGTGGTCGGCATCATTGCCCTGCTCGTGGGGATGCTGCTCCCGGCGGTGCACACGGTGCAGAAAATGGCCAAGGATACGAAGCAAAGGGCCCAGCTCACGGCCATCGAGCTCGGACTGGCGGCCTTCAAGAACGACTACGGGGATTACCCGCCCTCCGAGTGGTGGAACCCCATCACCTTGGACCCGAGGTTGGACCGAAGTTACTGCGGCGCGCAGAAGCTGGCGGAGGCCTTGTTGGGCTGGGACCTGCTCGGCTTCCATCCGGGCTCCGCATGGAATTCAGGCGGCGTAGCATTGGATCCACTGGGGAACCCGATCGCCAACACGGTGTACGCGGCACTCGATACTTTGACGAAGCGAAAGGACCGCTACATCGACCTGGACACCGCCAACGTGTTCCGGCTGGGCCAGAGTGCCCTGGGGGATGGGCTGTATCCGAATACCGGTCAGTTGGCCCCACATGCATACGTATTGTGCGATGTCTTCTCTGTGCATGGAAGGAAGGTCCTGCTGGGTAACGGCAAGACCGCGTCCCCGGGAACGCCGATTCTGTACTATAAGGCGAACCCGGCCAGCAAGCTCTTCCCCGATTTGGCGGACCCGGGGGCCGACCTGCAACGGCTTATGCCCCGCTTCATCTACAACGGGCGGGACAACTGGCCGCTGCTGAGTCTGGGCCGACTGGCCGCCGTGGGAAAACCGTTCGACCCGCTCAGAGACGCACATCCGCTGGAGGGTAGATCTGAGCGTCCGCTGATGGCAACGGATGGCCTTCCGCCAGTACCCAAGGCTTTCACGGGATTCAACGCCTTCTACTGGTATATTCACGACCCGAAAACGCGACCCTCGTACTGGGCGTCCCGGCCGGACTCGTACATCCTGATCTCGGCCGGGGCCGATGGCCTGTACGGCACGGACGACGATATCCGCAACTTCGGGCAGTGAGCCCGGGTGCTTCGCGCCATCGTGAGGATGCAGTGTATGGCTGGTTGGAATCGCAAAAACGGAGTGACGCTGGTTGAGATGCTGGTCGTCCTGGGCGTCATCATGGTGCTGGGCGGCTTCGTCGTCGCCCTGACGCGCCGCATGGACAATCAGTCCAAGGAGCACGCCGTGGCGAACGCCTTTATCCAGCTCAGTGGCGCGCTGCAGGAGTACTACGACTTCCGGGGCAGATTCCCGGTGTCGATAGGCGGAGGTACAGAATTCATGGTTAAGGAGCTTCGCACCGTGCCGGCCGCCCGGCAGGTGCTGGAGAAGCTCAGTCCCGCGCTGGTCAAGAGCCGGACGGCGGCCACGGGCGAGCCCGTGTTATGGTTATGCGACCCGTGGGGTACGGAACTGAACTACGCGTACGTCTCGGGCGACAATTTCCCGGAGTTGATTTCGGCGGGGCCCGACAAGCAGCTCGGCACCGCCGACGATATCAGCAGCAAAGGCAAACGGTGATATCCATGTACGGTCGAAGACACAGGACGATTGGCCTGACGCTCATCGAGACGACCCTGGTCGTCGCGACGATAGCCCTCCTGGTGGGCTTCGCCGTGCCGGCGGTGAAAGCCCTGATTCACTCGTTTCACACGGAAAGCGGTGTCCGGAGCATGATCGGCGCCGCCCTGAGCTCGGCGCGGGCCATGGCGATGAGCAAGCAGAGATACGTGGGTGTCCGCTTCCAGAAGCTGTGTACCTCGGACGATCCGTTGGACCCGCTCAAGGGTCTGCTGGAGGCGCCGCAGTACATGATCTTCATCATGCACGACCCGCAGGATACGAATCTTGCCAATGGTTTTCGGGCCGTCGAGGGCATCGAGCCGATCAAGCTGCCCGACACGCTGGGAGTGATGAACTTCAGCTCCCGGTCGGGCGGGTCTATCGGGGGTATTGGGTTTTCTGAAATCACCGGCCGTATGGTCGATCTGAATGATGCGACGACGTTCTCCATCGTCTTCGGCCCTTCGGGCCGGGTGGTCGTGCATGACGTTCGCGTCCGCAACCGGGAGGGGGAGTATCAGCCCAACAATGATCCCGGCTCCACGAAGGTGTCTTACGACGACGTATTCAATTCCGTGGAGAACATTTGCCGGCGCCGGCGGGGAAGATTCATCCAGGACGATTATAGCCCATTCAAGAACCAGCTCCCGGGCACGCTGGACCTCGCGCTGGGTAAGGAACCGAGTGCCACCAATTTCGTGATCTACGAGCAGGCGACGCTGCGAGGCGCGTTCGCAATGCGGGTGTCGGACGTATGGCAGTATCTCCATGGACTCGAGCTTGACGAGACATTGTACGTGAGTTCGTATATGGGGAGTCTGATCTCGTCGAAGTGATGCAGAGCTATGAGCAGGCACGCACGACAACACGGTTTTTCGCTGACGGAGACGCTGATGGCGGTGGGCACGCTCGCGATCGGGATGACGTTCGTGGGCGGGACGTTCATGACGGCCATTTATTTTTCGGGGCTTTCGACGGAACGGACCGTGGCCGCCGTGGCGGCCGATGAGGCGTTCGCCAAGATTCGTCTCTACGGTCTGGATCCGAACAAGACCGCCCCGGTCCCGAATGAGTTCCGACGGTATGAGCAGCTTGCCACGATACCAGCTTGGGAGTTCCTGTATCCTTCTTCGGCCGTAGAGAATACGGAGCGGCAGTATTCCTGGGCGGCGCTATGCAAACGAGTCGGCGCGGGCAGCGATCGGGTTCAGTGTACGGTCTTTGTCAGCCGTAAAACGGGCGCCAATTCGAAGTACTGGGTGCGGCAGAGCGGCCCGGCGTGGCCGGCGCTGGCGCCTTCCGATCTTCCCCGTCCGCTGCGCGTCGCCATCGTGAAGGACGCTACGGTGCCCGCCCGCGATGAGGTCCTGCTCAAGGATGCGGTCCCCGGGGACACTATCGATGAGTTGGCCTTCGTCAGCGATGGCTCCGTCCTCCTGGACGACGGCACGGGCGAGATGTACCACGTGTTGGAGCGATACGCGGACGCGCCGGACCGGACCAGATTGAAGCTGGATCGACAGTGGACCGGGGCCGCCGCGCCCCTGCCCACGGGTGGCTGGGTCTGGGTGGTTCCGCCGGCGGCTTCCGGCGGCAGGAACCCGGTGGTCGGCGTCTACCAGCAGGTCGTCAGACTCGCGGCAGGGAACGTTATCACAACCTCGGCACGGAACGTTGGCAGATCCTCGGGACGGTAAGATGCGCAAGGCCTTTACGCTCATGGAGATGATGGTCGCCCTCGGGATTCTGGCGGTAATCCTGTCTTTTGCCGGCGTCATCTTTCGCGTCAGCATCGACTCGCACCGCCTGGCCCTGGCCAATGCCGAGATCATGCAGAAGCTCCGCGCGATCACCGAGCAGTTGGATGTGGACTTCCGGGGGCTGCGCAAGGAGGGGGAGATCTTCGTCGTCTGGCGCGCTGCACGCAAGCCCGGGTTCACCGGGGCGAATCCCAACGACCCCAACGCCTTCGAGCGGTTCGACCGGATCATGTTCTTCGCCGCCGGGGATTTCCAGACCTACCCGCTCAGCCGTCCATTGGCCCGTTCAAACCCGGACCGCAGCAATCTGGCGCGGATCTGCTATGCATTGGCGAATGGCCCCTCCGCCAACCCGGATGACCCGAACCGCCCGCAGATGCAGAAGCCCCAGCGGCGGGTCCTGGCGCGAACACAGCACTTGCTGGATGCGCCGTATTCGACGACCGTGAATCGGGACGATCCTCTGGGCATGAGCGCGTACACGGACGCCCAATGGCGCCAATGGAACAGCGAGTCGCAGGAAGAGGGAATCACGTTGAGAGGATGGCAACTGATTCCGATGGCGATCAAAGCACACATGCTTTCCGTCATAGGAGACGTGCCGATCGAAGGGGCCAACCCCAGCACCAAGAACGAGACGGCAGGTGGGATCACCGTGGACCCCGCGCAGCCGAACACCCTGCACTCGCTCTTGTGCGAGGGAGTGGGGCAGCTCAAGATTCAGGGCTGGAGCGATGCCGAGGCGCGCTGGATTCCCGAAGTGGACCCGAACGGCAACGGCGATCTGACCGACGATTCCGATTTCTTCCTCAATGGAACGGACCTGGATACCGGCGAGGTGCCAGGCGTGTGGTACCCGAACGGCGCGGCGATTTTCAGGGACTACCGAGTCGATGACTTGTGGGGGATGGACCTGCGCGACGTTCCCGGGCTCGGGCGCGCGCTGAGGTTCACGTTCACCCTGTACGACTCACGGGGCCTGATTCGCAACGGCCGGACGTTCACGCATATCGTCTATCTCGACAACTGAGGGAGCGCCGGATATGACACCGACCCGACACATAGCGATTTCCCGGGGCTCGGCCCTGATCCTGACCGTAGTTCTGACGAGCCTGCTGGCCATTGTCGCTGTGTTGTTTCTGATGGTGGTGCGCATCGACCGGATGGGGACTACGGCGGTCGCAGCGAACCGCGAGCTCGATTTTGCCCTGGATACCGTCCTGGCTCTCATCAACGAAGACCTGGTCGCGGATGTCCCCGACGCCGACGGCACGCAGGAGTACTACGACTATCCCGACCAGCGCAACGCCTGGCTCGCCGACCTCGAGCCCCGGCGGTTTCCGCCCGATCCCAACCTGTTGTGTTGGCAGCAGATCAGCAACGTGGGCGGCGTGCTGGCTGGCAGCACCAGGAACGTCGTCATCGGTCTCGTAGGCGAGCGCGACCCGGTGAATCTCGGTACGTCCGGTGCGACCGCCGATGCCGATGGTGATGGAGTGGGGGACGCGCGGTGGTTCCAGGTGCCCAATATCATGTCCGCCAGCGGCCGGGGCCAGCCGGTCTATGCGGCCGTGCGCATCGTGGACAACGGCGCCATGCTCAACATGAATACGGGGCAGAAATTCGACGACACGGAGCCCGACGAGTCCAAAATCGACGGGAGCCGGCAACTCCAGGTGAACCTCCTGACGCTGGCAGTCGAACCCGCCAATCTGCCGGCGAAGGCTGTGGCTGCCCGGGAAACGGACTTGTTACGAGCGCGTATTGTCGGATCACTGCCTGTCGGAGGCATCGATCCGGCCGATTATGAAAACGAGGTGACCTGGAAGTACCTGGACCTGCGCGGCGGCTTCAATCCCAACCGAACGTATCAGTATACGCCCTTCGATATCTCCGATGAGCTGGAATTGCGGTACCGGTACCTTCTCAACCATGAGACGGTCAAGACGCGCATCGAGGGCTGGGGGTGGCTCGCACCGCGGAATTTCACGGTCCGCGTGCCGGTGGACCGCCCTGGCGAGTTGGACGCCTGGTTCGGGCGGGCGTCGGCGGATGCGACGGGTGTGTTCGCCGGCGGGCTTGATCCCAACTACGCCTACCGGCACGTTGCCACGACGTACAACATGGATCGAATCCTCACGCCCCGAGTGCTGCAAATCCCGGACGGGCGACAGTTGCGGAAGATGATCAATGTCAACCGGCTGGGCGAGGACATTCCCCTCGACATCGTGCGCGACATCATCGCAGACGCCCTGAGGGAAGTGTACCGCGGTCTCGACCAGAACGACATCGCGACCCAGATCACCGCGAACCTGAAGGACTACATCGATGAGGACGACGAGGTCACGGTCCTGGCCGGGAGGCAAACCTCCGACTGGTACGGCTTCGAGCGGCCCTGCGTCTATATCTCGGAGGTCGCGTGCCGAGTCAAGAGGGACGCGAACACGGGAACTGAGTACAAATCCTACGCGATCGAGCTACACCGGCCGTACTTCGAGGACGGGGACCCCCAGCAGGGGGAATGGTACTTGGTCGTCAAGAGCACCCGCGGAAAGATTGAACAGGGAATCGCCTGGTCCGGGACGAGGCGATTCCACGTGTTGGTGAACGAGGACCCCGGGGCCCCGTTGAAGGCGGATTACTTGCGTTTCTCAGACCTCGATCCCAGCGACGCGCTGACGCAGTTTGGATATAACCCAAATACATACCCGAAACGCGAACAGCTCTGGGCCGGGCTCAGGTTCGAGGGGGGAGACAGGATCAGCCTGGTGCGGAAGATACCGTCACGGCCCGACGGCCTGGAAGTTGACAGCGTCTGGGTGCCTGAGGGGTGGATTCAGGAAGATGATAAGGCGCGCAGCATCCAGCGTGATGTGTCTCCATGCAGATGCTTCTGGCGCCTGTGGGGTTCAGGTAGCGCCGTCTCATTGGGTAATGCCGCAAACAATTACGTGAGCCAGACGCCGCCGCCGGTTCTTCAGGCTCATCCGGCCAACAGGCCGATGAGGAACATCGGCGAATTGGGGATGGTTTTCGCCCAGTACGGGTACTCTAGGGAGGATACATCACTCACGCCATCCGACCTCCTCGTCGATCTGACCAAGGCCGTGTATTCGCGACTCTTCAATTACCTGACTGTGATCGACCCCGTGGACCACAACCACCCTCCCGACGAGACGCGCGTGATGGGCCGCATCAACATCAACACGGCACCCTGGTTCGTTCTCGCGCAGCTCCCGTGGATGAAGTACCCCTACGGGGACAACGATCCGAACTGCTTTGACCGAGCCCGTGCCATCACGGCGTATCGCAACCGGAGCGGCCGTCCCTTCCGCAGCATCGGCGAGTTGATGCAGATCACGACGCGAATGGTCGATCCCAACGCCGTCGAGGACTATCCCGTACTCGGGCTGCCGCCGGACGGGCAGGATAACCAGCACAGGACTACCACTACCGCTCGCCCGGGGCCGGACGTGACGCCCGATGACGCACGTGATGATCTTGAGGAGCGGGACCTCATCTTCACGCGCATCAGCAACCTGGTGACCGTGCGAAGCGACGTGTTCACGGCCTACATCCTGGTCCGCCTCGGGGCCGACGGGCCGCAGAAGAGGGTCATCGCGATTCTCGACCGCAGCCGGGTGAACGGCCCCGGCGACAGGGTCCGCGTCGTGGCCGAGCACCTCGTGCCCGACCCGCGGTAGCGCTTAGGAAGCTGTCGCAAAACGGCAATGTCATTCTGAGCGAAGCGAAGAATCTGGGCGGCAAATTTGAGAAACCTCTTATACCGATTACGATTGAGAATTTCGTATCTCCGGGTGGCAGCGTCAAGGGGTCCCCAACGCGATAGATTGCGTTGGGGGGGCCCATGCGCAGCTTGGCGATGGCCGGGTTGCCTGCGCGGGAACCATCGCCAAGACCTCCGGTCTTGACGCTGCCACCCGGCGCGCATGCCACACTACGAAAAGTTCAATCGGAATCGGTATTATTCGGTGGCCAGATGGTTCGCTTTGCTCACCATGACAAGTCAGAGTGCCGGTTTGAAGTAGTTTCTAAGCGTTGATGGTCCTCACGAGTCCGGGGTGGACCTTCTGGTTGGCGGCGATCACGCGGAAGGTCTGGCCCTCATAGCGGTCGAGATCGACGGGAAAGATCTTCTCTCCCTTCCAGTCGGTTACGACCGCCCCGGCGGCCTGGGCGAGAGCCACTCCGGCAGCGATATCCCACAGCTTCGGCGTGCACATCACGGCGGCCACCAGCCCGCCTTTCGCGACGTAAGCCAGATGCAGGGCGGTCGTCCCGAAGTTGCGGAAGCGCGACCGCTTGATGATATCGCAGACCCAATCCGGCAGGCTGTCGTCGAAATGGCTGTCGAGGCCCACGCTGGTAAACGGCCCGATTTCGTCGTCGCTTGTGGAGATGTGCCGGCCGTCCAACTGGGCCTCACCCCCTTGAACGACCGTGAACATGGAATCACTGGCCGGCTGGAAGACGACGCCCACAACCGGCTCGCCCTCGAACAGGGCGGCGATGCTGACGGTGAAGACCGGAATCCCGTGTGCGAAGTTGTTCGTGCCGTCGATAGGGTCGATTGCCCACCAGATGGCGGGCCGGCCCAGCGGCGGTCGCTTGAAGAGTTTGCCGTTCTCGCCCTCCTCAGCGATGAAGCCGTGGTCGGGGTAGGTCTCCCGGATACGCTGGATAATGATTTGCTGGCATTGGGCATCGGCCTGGGTGACCAGCTCACCCTCGGTCTTCTTGACGGCCTTGACGTAGCTCATTTCCTCCATGGCGTGCTGGCCGGCCAGCCGCGCCGCCACGATCGCCGTCTCCAGGATCTGACGTAAGTCTTTTTGTTCCAAAGGCATAGTACACCACCTGTTGCGTTTGCGTGCGCGTTTCGCCTGCCGAAACCTGTTGCATTACAGCGTCGTATGACAACAAAGGGTACCGCGTTTGTCATCCTGAGCGAAGCGAAGGATCTCTGGCCGTCGCAACAGAAATCCGTCCCAGTTGCGATGGCGACTCTCCATCCGCTGGCCAGATGCTTCGCGGCGCTCAGCATGGCAGTCCGATACCCTGGCCGGCTGGGCACATACGCATTCGTTGACACGTATATCACTGTGTTCTATTCTACAATGGATATGCGGATACGCCAACAGATTAGAGAGATGAAAACCGTCCGGCGGGCGTCCGCGCGCGAGCGCAAGGTCGCGGCCGGGATCGGATTGGGCATCGTGGTCCTGTTTGCCGGCCTGTGGCTGTCGCAGCGGGTCGGGTTCGACTTCGGTCTGCTCTTCGGACCGTGCGGGTTCAAGCAGCGGACGGGCCTGATCTGCCCGACGTGTGGCATGACAACCGCCGTCCTGGCCTTTGCCCGGGGTGAGGTGCTCACGGCGTTCTACCTCCAACCGGCGGCGGCCCTGCTCTGTTCCCTGCTGGTTCTGGGGGCATTTTTTGCTTTGCTTACCGGCGTCTCGGGCGTATATTTCACCATCGTTGACCGGCTCTTTGCCGAAATCAGGCTCAAACATGTGGCGGTGGGTCTGCTCGTCATCCTGGCTGCCGGGTGGGCAGTCACGCTGGCACGCGCCCTGGCGGCACAGACCCAGGGGTAGAAAGCGAACGGGTTCTCGGAGTGTGGCTATGATCAAAGTGCTCATCACCGACAAGCTGGCACAGGAAGGAATCGACCTGATCAATGCGACGGCGGGCGCCGAAGCAGTGGTCAAAATCGGTATCAGTGAAGATGAGCTGTCCAATATCATCCGTGACTACGACGGCCTGATCGTTCGCAGCGATACGAAGGTCACGGCCAAGGTCCTGGCCAACCCCGGGAGGCTTAAGGGCGTCGCGCGGGCGGGCGTCGGCATCGACAATATCGACGTGCCCGCAGCGACCCGCAAGGGCGTCCTGGTGATGAACACGCCGGGAGGCAATACCCTCAGCGCGGCCGAGCACACGATGGCCCTGATGCTGGCCATGAGCCGCAACGTCGTGCAGGCCTGCAACAGCCTCAAGTCCGGGGCCTGGGACCGCAAGAAATACATGGGCAACCAGCTCAACAACAAGACCCTCGGCGTCATCGGCCTCGGTCGAATCGGCGTGGCCGTGGCGAATATGGCGCGCGGCTTCAATATGAACATTCTGGGCTATGACCCGCTGGCGGCGCCGAAGAATGCCGAGGAGTTGGGCATCGAGGTGACCGATAGCATCGAGCGAGTCTTCCGGGAGTCGGATTTCATCACGGTCCATGTGCCGCGCAATCCGAGCACGTTGAACATGATCGGGGCGGACCAAATCAGCATGATGAAGCCGACGGTGCGGCTGATCAACTGTGCCCGGGGCGGCATCATCAATGAGGAGGCCCTCTACCAGGCCCTCGCCCAAAAGCAGATCGCCGGCGCGGCCCTGGACGTGTTCTCCACGGAGCCGCCGCAGGACTTGCGGTTCACGAAGCTCGACAATTGCATCGTCACGCCGCACCTGGGCGCCAGCACTGAGGAGGCGCAGGTGGAAGTCGCGGTCGAGGCGGCGCAGATTCTGCTGGACGCCATCAACGGCGGGTCCATCCGAAACGCGGTGAACGCGCCGTCCACGGCGGGCGCCATGCCGCCGGCCGTGAGCCAGTACGCCGATCTGGCCCGGCGCATCGGGACCCTGCTCAGCGCGATTGCCCCCGGCAGCATCAAGGGCGTTCAGGTTCAATACCGGGGGTCCATCGCGGGAATGGGCGTCGAGCCTGTTACTCTGAGTTTCGCCATCGGCCTGCTACAAAAGCACTTCGAGATGCCATTGAACATGGTGAATACGCCGGTCCTGGCCAAGGAGCGCGGCATCAGCATCGACGAGACGAAGAATACGGAAGCCCGAGATGTTTCGTCGAGCTTCACGGCTACGGTCACGACCAACGAGGTAACGCGAACGGTGAGAGGCTCGGTTTTCGGCGAGACGCTGCTGCGCATCATCGAGATTGACGGCTTCCATGTCGAGATGACGCCGCAGGGCACCGTGCTGGTCATCTTCAACGCCGACCGGCCCGGCGTCATCGGCGCCGTGGGCACGGTCCTCGGCCACCACAGCATCAACATCGGCACGATGGGCGTCGGCCAGAAACTGGAGCTGCAAAAGGCGGTCCTGGCGGTGAGTCTCGATAAGGAGCCCGATGCCGCCACGGTCCAGGAGCTCGGCAAGCTGGATTTCGTCAACGAAATATACGTATGCACGCTGGACTGACTCTCATGGCGCTCGATGCCGGCGCCCGGCATTCAGGTCGTATCGTTGAAAAATCCGTCCCCGTTCGGAGGGGGTGTACGACGAGAAAGTGGCGAGCCGGGATAAGAGGATGTCATTGCGAGGAGGCGTACGCCGACGAAGCAATCTCGGAGCGACCAGAAGCTAAGATTGCCGCCCCAGCCTTCGTCCGGCTCGCAATGACATCCGGGGCGTTTGCCGCGATTTTGTCGTACACTCTTCGTAAGGGTCTGTCAAGATTTCGGGGCATTGAGCATGGGCGGCGGCCAGCGCAAGCTTGTCGGTGGCTCTTTGTGTCGCGGGCATCTTACCCGCGCTTCGCTGGCGCTTGCGCCCTCGACACGACCATCGGCAAGCTCCGCAGGCTCGGCTCGGAACGAGTCTCAAATCCGATAGGTCGGATTTGGGGGCCCGAACTCCTGCCGTTGCCATCCACCGCTTTCTATCTTGACAGGACCGGTTTGAGGCTGCCACCTGACGGCCGGTTTGTTCTCGCGGACAAGGCCGTACGCTAACGGAGTATGCGATATGGCGAGTGACCTCATTATCAGTGTCAGCGGGATGCGGGGTGTGGTCGGTGAGGATCTCACTGTGGCCGTCGCGGCGGAATACGGTTGCGCGTTCGGCACCTTCCTGAAGGAGAACGTCGATACGGCCGGCCGGCGGTTGGGCATCTGCATCGGCCGGGATTCGCGCGTCAGCGGCTCGATGCTGATGTCGGCCGTGGCGGCCGGACTGTGCGCCGTCGGGGTCGATGTCATCGATCTGGGAATCGTCACCACGCCGAGCGTGGGGGTAATGCTGCGCGAGCTCGGTTGTGACGGCGGCGTCGTGGTTACGGCCTCCCACAATCCCATCCCGTACAATGGCATCAAGCTCCTGCTGGGCAACGGGATGGCCCCGCCCGCGGCGACGGCAGAGGCGATCCGGCGGACCTATTTCGACCGGCATTTTCGTCTGGTCGGCTCCACCCGGTGCGGCACGCTGAGTCACAACAGCGAAACCGATAGGATTCACGTCGAGAAAGTCCTCGCCATCGTCGAGCCACAGCAGATTGCCGCCAAAGGGTACAGAGTCGTCCTCGACAGCGTCAACGGGGCGGGAGGGGGCATCACCAAGAAACTCCTGGCAGAACTCGGCTGCAAGGTCGTGGCCGTCAACGACGAGCCGACGGGCCTGTTTGCCCACGAGCCCGAGCCGACCGCCGCGAACCTCACGGGACTGTGCGAGCGCGTGAGACGGGAGCGCGCAGATTTGGGATTCGCCCAGGATCCGGACGGCGACCGGCTGGCGATTGTGGATGAGGAGGGCGCCTACATCGGCGAGGAGTACACGCTCGCGTTGGCGGCGATGCACGTATTTTCGACCAGGACCGGCACGGCGGCGGCCAACCTGTCCACCTCCCGCATGATCGATGATGTGGCCCGGCGGGCGGGGGGCCGTGTCATACGGACGCCGGTTGGCGAGGCCCACGTGGCCGGCGCCATGCTCGAGCACGGCTGCATTATCGGCGGTGAGGGCAACGGCGGCGTAATCGACCTGCGGGTCGGCCCGATTCGTGACAGCCTCGCGGGGATCGCGCTGGTCCTCCAATTGATGACGGAAACAGGTGAGAGCATCGGGCAATTGGTGCGCCAGATCGGCGGCTATTCGATGCACAAGGACAAATTCACCGCGGATGCGAGGCAGGCGCGAAGGATTCTCGAGCTGGCGGCCGAGCAGTTCACCGGCGCCACGCTCGACACGTCCGACGGCTGCCGGTTCGATTTCCCGGATGGCTGGATCCACTTGCGCACGAGCAACACGGAACCCGTGATGCGAGTGATCGTCGAGGCCAGGGACGAGTCCGCGGCCCGGCGGTACCTGGAGGCTGTCGCCGCAATACGGAAATCAGTTTGGGAAGAAACCGGTGCCCGTGAATAGCAAGCACGATATTGCCGCTCGTCAGATTCGGTCGGTCACGTACCTTGGCATGGTGGTGAATGTGATTCTGGCCATCATGAAGATGGCCATCGGCCTGACGGTCTCCTCATTGGCGATGGTAGCGGATGCGATCCACTCGCTCTCGGACCTGGTTACGGATGCTGTGGTCCTTGTAGGCGCGCGTCTGGGGGCTCGCGAGCCTGACTTGAGTCACCCGTATGGCCACGGCCGCCTTGAGACTTTTTCGGCCGTTCTGGTTGCGCTGATCCTGATGGCCGTGGGCGCAGCGATGGTCTACCAGGCGACGGTGTCGATCGCTCGAAATGAGTCGACGGCGCCTCACTGGGGCATTCTGGCCGGGGCCCTGCTGTCGATCCTCGGCAAGGAATGGCTGTACCGGGTGACCAGGAAGGTCGCTGTAAGAGTCCACAGCGCCGCCATTTACGCCAATGCCTGGCACCACCGCAGCGATGCCCTGAGTTCCGTCGCCGTATTGATTGGCTTCATCGCTCTGGAGGCCGGCTTCGGTCACGGCGATCAGTTGGCGGCCATCGCGGTCGGTTTGATGGTGGTTTTCGTCGGCGGCAAGGTGATCAGCGATTCGCTGACGGAGCTGACCGAAGGGGCCGTCGATCCGGCGACCGTCGATCATATCAAGACCATAATCAGTGCCACTCCGGCGATCCGCGACTGGCACCGACTCAGGACCCGCACCGTCGGCCGGGAAGTTTTCCTCGATGTTCATATCCTGGTGGACCCCGCACTGAACGTCGCTGCCGCTCACGAGATCTCGGAGAAGTTGGAAAAGACCCTGGACGAACAAATCAGCCGACCGGTGAACATCACAGTCCACATCGAGCCTGACCTGCCTTCCTTCCGCAGGTAGAGAATGGGACTTTTAGCCAATTTCGCAGTTGACAAGAGCAAGGGGCGTGCTACAATAGATGAATGGAATGGGAGGATGTCAGGCCAGGGAGACAGGCCGCCTGTTATCATTGTGCTTCGGCGCTCCTGCTTACGCAGTGCAGCCATACAGGCTGCGTGAATGGACCATGTGACGGGAGGGGCGGTCCGGGCCTTCGGTTTTTGGCGCTTTCAGGGGGCCAATTGCTTTTACGGGGAGGGCAAGTCATGCGTATCTCAATGTTTCATCCGACGGCACTGGCGTTTCTGTTCCTGGCAGGGACTGTCTCAGGCAACCTGATCGACAATGGTGATTTTGAGCTCGGCAACACGGGTTTTACGACCCAATACACCTATACCACCGATCTGTCCGTCCCGCGCACGATCGTGGTCGGCGAGGACCCCAGCTTCTACAATCCGGTTGCCATCTCGTACGGCGATCACTCCTCAGGCTTTGGACGAATGCTGATTGCAAACGGGGCCGCAGATACTGACGTCACGGTCTGGGAGCAGACCGTGTCGGTCGCGCCGGACACCCAGTACGTCTTTTTCTACTGGCTCTCGAACTGTACCGATGACGACGTCAGGCTGGCCGAGATCAAGTGCCTGATCAACGGCGCCCAGGTCGGCATCGGTTTCGCTCCGGCGACGGCCGGCGAATGGAATTTCGTGTTTCACAGGTGGAACTCGGGCACCAATTCCGAGGCGAAGATCCGCCTGGTGAACCGGATTCGGGCCGAGGTCAGCAATGACTTTGCCCTCGACGATATCGGTATGATCGACATCGGCGACGACTGCTTCCTGGTAACGTCCTCGACCCCGGGCGGCTCCGTCGTCTCGCCGGGCGAGGGAGTCTTCATCTACCCTCCGGGAGAGGTGGTCACTCTCGAAGCGAAGTGCGAGCCGGGCTATGAGTTTGCAGGTTGGGGCGGCAATTACGGGAGCCGCGATCACATCCTATGGGCCGAGATGGATACCGACCATCTGGCGGTGGCCCAATTCAAGAAACCCGACTATGACCTAACGATGAGGGCCTCAGGCTTGGTCGCCAACGAGTTCTCCACCTGTTCCGAGACCGCCGAGAGGCTCGCGGTCCTGTCCGGTGCCCTCACGTCGGGCTACCCGCATGGCCTGGTCCTCGGCCAAAGCAGGGACCTGTGCGATGCCACGTATCTATTCCCGATCTTCAAGCCGCTCGGCGGCGTCCGGGAGATCACCAGGATTGTCGTCAATGTTTACGGCACGACCCCCAGCGTCGGCGCCGTGGTCAGGATCGGGGACTCCGGCCCCGTCAGGCCGCACAACGGCGACCTGCACCAGAGCTTTACTGCCGGCGAGGCCGCTGCCCTCTTGGACGGGGAGTCCGAAGGGCCCGTGTACTGGCTCCCAGTCACGGTCGATGCCATCATGGGGGTCTGGGACCTGGCGAGCGTGTATGTCTCCTACGACTGCCCGAGCGTTCCCCCGGCCCTGCTGCAAAGATTCCACGACCACCTCAGCATCTATCAGGCGCTGGACCGTTATGCCCGAGACCCGGGTATACGGGACCTGTACGGCTTGCGAGCCAGCGACGCCGACATCTGGGAGGCCGTCGTCCAGACGGTGGCCCTTACGGAAGACCTGGCCGGCGGCACGCTGGAGGGTGCGGCGGGTGCCGGCCTCGATGCCCTGACTCGTCTGCTGGGCTGCTGGGAATCGCTCCGGGGCAGCCCCGATCTGGCCGCGTTGGCCGGGTGTAACACGGCGGCCATCGTAGACAATCTCGACACGGCGGCGGCGAGCGGCCAATCCTATCTCGCCGCATACGCCGACGCGATGGCCGATGGAGGCGTTACGCTGCACGAGGTCGAGGGTCTCGATCAACTGATGGCCCAATGGAAGCTTGACCTGCTGGCCTTGCAGGGTGCAATGGCGGATGCCTTTGACCAGCTCGCCGCTGTGCAGCGCAGGGCCAGCGGTCCGAAAGAGCGGCCGTTGCGGGATACCGCCGAGAAGATGATCCGGGTGCTGACACCCTGGTACACGGGCGAGCCGGATGATCTGGGCTTCTGGGTCCCCTCCAGCCCGACCTACCTGGAGCAGGCCATTCAAAGCCTCCAGGATTTCCCGCCGGAACAGATCGCCGTCCCTTGAGACACAGGACGGCAATACCCGGCTTACGGCCTAGGTGGGTAAGCACGGGACTTCGCCGCCTAGCAGGGTGAGCGCGGGTTCAGGTCCTCACAGGCAGTACGTCGCCTGTGGGAGCCCTTCCCAAACGTGAGCCTTCGTGTCTACGGTTCCCGTCCCTGACAATGCGAGATTGCTTCGTCGGCCTGCGGCCTCCTCGCAATGACGTCTCTCTTGTCCTGACTGCCACTGTTCCGTCGTACACCCCAACAGGATTTGGTCCGAAAAGCATCCTTGACCACGGCCTTGCGGCATGGTATACTCATAATTGGCAGTACCTGTGAATTTTCGTTCTCTGATACGACGCTGAGAGTCGCGAGTCTGAGGCATGGAGGAGCACATGGGCGCATCAGGATGGTCCGGTAAACAGACGTTGTGACGACAGGCGGAGAGACTGCGCCTCTATTGCCGTTCATGTACCTTCCCGATAGGGAAGGAGGTAACACTGGACCCGACAATCTGAATCTCATCGCCGGTCGACAGGAGGGCGGATGTCGCGCCGCAGGCTCGTGCGCGCTGTTATTCAGGGACCGGTTGAGGCCCGGCGCCGGTCGTGGGGCCGCGGCCGCACAGCGGACTTCGACGCCGGGGCCGTGAATCGCGCTCTACTTACGGAGGATGGAACCTGGATTGAGAGGGTACCAAGCAAGCATCCGATTGTGTTCGTCGGCCCCAAAGCTGTCGTGACGACTCTTTTTATCCGATAGGAAGGGCGTCGCGGGCGGGTCGGTTCGCGGTGGTGCGCGTGACGATTGTACGTGCTTGACTAAGGAGAAATGTCATGGGTAGAAAAGTCATAGCTTCATTTGTGTTCCTGTGCGTGGTCGCGACGTCGCTTCCAGTACAGGCTCAGTTTATCACAGCCGTTGCGCATCGAAATACCGATGCGGACGCCCCCGAGGATCCGCAAATTGCGCCCGATCCGCTCGCGGAGGACGCGCTCGTCTTCGTGGACCGGACCCACCAGTACAACGACATACCGGCTCTTTTGCTCGGCGCCGAGTACATCATGCTGGCCAATGACAACAAGAACCAGGGGACTTACGAGCTGGATGTCACGGTCTCGCAGGCTTGCACGATCTATGTGTTTGTGGATAACCGCATGGGGGTGGCGGCGGGCGGCAAGGGTGTTGCCCCCGACATCACCGGTATGCCGTGGCTGACAACGCGGGGTTTTGTCGATACCGGGGAAGATATCGGCATCGACGAATCCGGCGATGGGGATATTGACCAGTACTCGTCCGCCTTTGCGCTCGCCGTCCAGCCCGGCACCATCACGATTGGCGGCAATACCCAGGGTCATGGGGGAAACATGTTAGGTGTAGCTGTCGTGGCTCCGCGCCTGAAAGCCACCAAGCCTTCACCGGCCGACGGCGCGCAGGCGGTGACCATGCCCCTGTTTCAATGGACCGCCGGCGACACGGCGGTAGTCCACAACCTGTATCTGGGTACCGGCCCGGACCTGACCGAGGCGGATCTGGTCGGCAAGAATTTGACCGGAGTCGTCTATTATTATGGCCCAGGCCTGACCCCCGGGACCGCGTACTTTTGGCGTGTGGACGAGGTCGAAGCGGACATGACGACGGTGTACATGGGCGATGTCTGGTCCTTCATGGCAGCTTCTATCAGCGCCACGAATCCCGCTCCGGCGGACGGGGCCGAATGGGTCGACCCCAACACAGAGCTGAGCTGGACGGGCGGCAAGGACGCGTTTACGCATGACGTCTATCTAAGCACGGACAAAGCGGCCGTGGAGAACGCCGACGAGAGCGCCTTGCAGACGAGCTTTTACCTTACGACGTGGAAGCCGCCGACTCTGGCCGCGGGCACGACCTACTTTTGGCGCGTCGATGAGACAACGGCCGGCGGCACCAAGACCGCCGGAGCGGTCTGGAGTTTCACCACGATTCCGGCTATCGAAATCAGCGACCCGAGTCTGCTGGGTTGGTGGAAGATGGACGAGGGTGTCGGCACGACCGTGGTGGATTGGTCCGGTCACGGCCGCCACCTTGCGTTTGCCAGTCCTGCTCCGACCTGGGGCACAGGGCAGTTCGGCGGCGCCCTGGAATTCGCCGGCAACGGCGACAGCGCCGTGCGCGCGGATGCTTCATTCCTCAACGGGCTCGATGCGCTCACCATCACCGTGTGGGTCAAGTCGAATGTGACGAATACCGATAAAGGCTTCCTCATCTTCGCGACCCCGGCCGGTAACGACAATCACGACATGCGGTATGATGCAGCCGGCGCCACGGGCGGGGGCACGAATCTTCAGAAAATGGGCATCACGGTGGCCGTGGACCCCAACACCGACTCCATCCTGCAGTTGGAGAGCTCCAACGACAGCCAGTCCACCGACTGGCAGCATCTGGCAATGGTCTGGGGCAGTGGCCAGGACCTGCAATTCTACATCAATGGCAGGCTGGACGTGCCCACCGCCAACAGCACGGCCGTGGCCGGCACGCTGACGGGCTTTGTCTCGATGATTGTCGGCAGGGGCGGCAAGGACACGGCCGGCTCGTGGGACGGTCTCGTCGACGAGATTCGTATCTACAACAAGGCACTGACCCAGGAGGAGATTCGGCTCATCATGCGCGGCGACCCGCTGCTGGCGTGGGACCCGAGCCCCACCAACGGGGCCACGACCGACGCGGTCCAGGCCGTGCCGTTGACGTGGCAGGCCGGCGACCAGGCCGTGCGGCATGACGTATATCTGGGAACCGATCAGGCCGCTGTCAGTAATGCGGATGCCTCCGATGCCACGGGAATCTACCGCGGCGGCCAGACCGGAACCAGCTTCACGCCGGACCCGGAACTCGTGTGGGGCCAGCAGTATTTCTGGCGCGTCGATGAAATCAACGGCGACGGCAGCATCAGCCGGGGCTTCGTCTGGAGCTTCACGCTGACCGATTACCTCATCGTCGATGACTTCGAGAGCTATAACGACGAGGAAGGCATGGATACCCGCATCTACGAGACCTGGATCGATGGCTGGACCGCGGCGGTCAAGAATGGCGCGACCGTCGGCAACTGGGACCCGCCGTTCGCCGAGCAGACCATCGTTCACGGCGGCAGGCAATCGATGCCGATAGACTACAACAACGTCGACCCGCCTTTCTACAGCGAAGCGTACCGCGAGTTCTCGCCCCTGCAGGACTGGACGGTCGGCGGGCTCGACACTCTGAGCCTTTGGGTCCGAGGCAATCCGGCGGCCTTCGTGGAGGACGCCGGCGTGATTACCATGAGCGGCGCCGGCCATGACATCTGGGGCGACGCCGACGATTTCCGCTTCGCCTACAAGTCGCTCAGCAGCGACGGGTCGATCACGGTCAAGGTCGAAAGCATCGTCAACACGCACAACTGGGCCAAGGCCGGCGTGATGATTCGCCAGAGCCTCGACGCCGGGTCCAAATTCGTGTACATGATCGTGTCGGCCGCGCAGGGTGTCTCCTTCGGCTGGCGGCCGTTGCCCGCCGCGGGTTGCAGCAGCGTCACCCAGGCGGGCATAGCTGCGCCGCAGTGGGTCAAGCTCACCCGCACGGGCGATGTCTTCACGGCCCAGTACTCCGCTGACGGCACGACCTGGCTGGATGTCAAGAACGCCGACGGCACCGTGGCTTCGACTACCGTGGCCATGGTCGGCACGGCTTACATCGGTCTGTGCGTGACCAGCCACAACGCCGCGGCCACCACGACCGCCGTATTCTCCGGGGCCGTGACCAGTGGCAGCGTCGCCACGGGCCAGTGGCAGGTGACGGCCATCGGGGATGATCCGCAGTTGGCCAATAGCCCGGGGACCCTGTACGTCACCGTCCAGGACAGCAGCAACAAGACGGCGACCGTGAGTCATCCGACGGCCGTCAACGCGAGTGCGTGGACCGCGTGGCCGATTCCGTTGGGCGATCTGGCCGGGGTGAATCTGAGCAAGGTCAAGAGGTTGTACATCGCGGTGGGCGATAAGACGAGTCCCACCAAGGACGGCTTCGGCCGGATCTATATCGACGACATCCAGGTCGTCAAGACCCCGCCGGTAACTCCGTAGGGGCGAATGATTGTTCGCCCGCCTTCGCGGCTCGTCGCCTGGACGCAGAGTCCTGCGACGGGGCGACGAATGTCCGGCGATTGACAACTGGCGCAAGAACCGGGGCCCGTATCCACACGGTGCGGGCCCCGTGTGTTTCTATCTCGTCGATGTCGTTCACCCTGCGTCGCGCAGCCTCCACGCGCGTGGCGCTCCGCGCCGAACACGGGCCCGCGATTCTCGGGACTGCGCGGGGCCCGGGCTTCTGACACACCCTCTCAGTCCGGTTCGCGCCGGATTCGCGTCGCGGTCAGGCGTAGGCGCGCTCGTAGATCGCCGTGGCGTCGTCGAGCGTCAGCTTCACCGGTGTCAGGTCGAACAGCTTGCCCATTGTATGGAAGGCGTTCTCGCCAAGCTTGCGCAGGTCCTGCCGCGTGATGCCGAATCCGCTGAGCCTGTGCTGGTCCAGGCCGATGTTCCCGATGAGCTTCTTGAGGCCCGTGATGAAGGCCATCGCCTGTTCCTGCTCGGACAGGCCCTCCGTGCGCTCGCCCATCGCCCGTGCGAGGTCGGGGAATCGCTGCGGATTCCGCTCGGCGAGATAGCTGAAATAGGCGACCGAGAGCATGGTCAGGCCCGCCCCGTGCGGGACGTTCGGGAAGTAGGCGCTGAGGGCGTGTTCCATCGAGTGGTGCGAGATGCAGCAGGAGAGGGACTCGCACAGGCCGGCCTCGGTGTTCGCCCAGGCGAGTTTGGTTCTGGCCTCGATGTTACGGCCGTCCTTGACGGCGATGGGCAGGTACTTCGTGATGAGGCCGACCGCTTCAAGGGCCAGATGGTCGCTCGCTGGCTGGTTGCACGTGGCCAGGTACGATTCGACGGAGTGGAAGAAAGCGTCCATGCCGGTATAGGCCGTCTGCTTGGGCGGCACGCTGAACATGAGCTCCGGATCGACGATGGACAGAGTGGGGAAAGTGAACTTGTTGCCCCAGCCGATTTTCTCGTTGGTGTCGGTTTTGGTGATGACGGTCCACGGGTCGGCCTCGGTCCCCGTCCCGGCGGTCGTTGTGATGGCGACGATGGGCAGGGCGCCGTTCTTCGGGGTCTGTCCGCCGCCGCTGCCGCCGAAGAGATAGTCCC
>CAYFUB010000294.1:0-4881 GCA_964346195.1 uncultured Pirellulales bacterium | reverse complement strand
GAAATGGCCGAGACCGTGTCCGCCGCGACGAGGGACGCAAATGTCTGAGTTTGAATGGGTATGGCGCTGTGTGGTTTGCGAGAAGCCTGTTGACATCGCCAAAGGGGCGGCGGGCGATGATTCTGCCGGTCGCCTACCTTGCATTGCTGGCGGCCATCTTGCTTTGTGGTTCGGGTGGTTCAGTAGTCACGATGAGATTCGCGCACTGCATCACAACCATAAGAGGCAAGGATGCATCTGCGACGATTGCTTTAAGAAAAAGCACCATTGCTTCCGAACGGTGCGCATCAGACATGGGCATGATTCCTGGGAGCCGATCAAGTCCTAGGCTGCAAATGAGACGAACGGATGAAGCTAGAAAACGGGGAAGCAATCGCAGCCTTTATCTCGGTTAACATGCGTGATGACACCTAAAGGCCTGTACGGACAACCGCTACCCGAAGGGAAGAAGTCTCGCCGCGAAGACAAGGTATTTGACGCCCTTCAGCGACACTGCGAGATAGAGAACCCATTGACTACGGCGCAACGCGGCAAGTTGCAGGTGGCGACGCACGACCTGCGGGCAAAGTGCCCCGATGAGGCCAAGTTGCTTCAACAGCTCGATATTCGGTGTCCCGTGATGAAGGAAGTATGCCGGAAGGCTGAGCCGCTTAAACGTGGTCTGCGACCCACCTACGTCTCTGATGAGTGGGAACGCTTCGCGCCGAAGCCGTCCACCTCATCCTACCACGAGGCCCTCGCTCGGCAGTCGGCAGAGGCGGAAAGCGAGCGCAAGGACGAACTGGCCGTACTCGAAGAGGAGGACCGTAGCTACCAGGCGCTCATCGCCCCGTTGAGCGAGCCCGAGCGGATGGAAGTCGTTCGGGCTGCATTCTTGAACACGCCTCCAGGCGTGCGGAAGCTACTAGGCGACAAGGTCGACATTATGGACCCACGGATACGTTACGAAGTCCGCAAGGTCATGGCCGAGCGAAAGCGGAAAGGTGAATGATGAGTGATACTGAGATTGATTACGATCAAGCGAAGAAGCGAACAATGCCGACTAACGACGAACTTCGCGCCTTGAATCTTTGGGTGGCCGAGAAGAATGAGATACCGGTAGTGCATAGGCCGACAAGCAAGAAATTCGTTCGGCTATGGATATGCGACGATGCCGGTCGCCTCTGGCTTCGCGAAGACTCCAACAATTCTCACGGCCTCTGGTCCCCCGCTACTGACCTGAATCAAGCGTGGAAGTATGTCGTGCCGCTGATTACCGACAAGAACCACTATCCAACCGTTCGGCCATTTGGCGACGGAGCCATTTGTAATATCCACGAATACAATGTGAAACGGCGGGAGCCCATAGTGGTAACAGTAGGCGATAACCCCGCCCTTGCAATCTGCCGGGGCGCTAGGGAGTTCTGTGACCATGACGAGAAAGGAAATTAACAATGGCTGACGTCGAATTGCGGAAAATGGCCCTTCAGGCGCAGCAAGAAAGTGACCAAATGCGCGCGGCCCTGCGAGACACGCTAAAAAAGCACCCCAACAGAATCGTTCGAATCGCTCTTACGATTTCCACTTTTTGGGGGGCGGATCCAGGCCGACTCGCCAAGTTCTTAAGAGAGTTGCCGGATCACGATCTTTCATTCGTCGCTTTCTGTGCGTACTGCTTATTGGCGCAAGAGAGTGCATCCGACCTCTTGGAATTCGCCGAACAGAAATGACGGAAAGCCTGAGCCAATGACATACATCGGAATCGACAACGGCGTTAGTGGCGCGATTGCAATCATACGCGACGGCGTAGTCCGGATACACAAAGCGCCGACAATTTGCCGCGCAAAAGGCAAGGGGAAGAAGCTGCTGGACGAACCCGCCATGTGGCATCTTCTACAATGGATCGGCGATGAGGAAGAAAAAGCGTTCGCGGTAATTGAATTGGCAAAGGCGTATCCCCCACGGGTCCGTAAACGGGCGCAAGGCAGCACTTCGGCTATATCGATAGGCCGCGGCGATGGACTCTGGCGAGGCATGCTCGTGGCCGCTGGCATCCCCTATCAAGTTGTGTCGCCTCGCAAATGGCAAGCAGCCCTGTTCGTCGGCGTAGACAGGAAAGACACAAAAGCGGCGAGCGTCATCGTTGCTAAGCGGCTTTTCCCCTCCGTGAGCCTGCGAGCGAACGACAGATGCAGGAAGGACGATCACAACATGGCTGACGCCTTGTTATTGGCGGAATACGCAAGACGATGTTACGGGGAACAAACGAACAAGTAACACTTGAAAGGTTGTCCGGTTCGCAGATACGACTATCGCCGTACCCCTTGACAGAGAGGCCGTTTTCGTATATACTATCTCGCTCACTGTAGGTGTGATTTTCGTCACTAAAAAGGAGTTGTCTATGTTCGCATTGTTGATGAAAGTACTGGGGTTTTT
Organism: uncultured Pirellulales bacterium; assembly: GCA_964346195.1. GTDB lineage: Bacteria > Planctomycetota > Phycisphaerae > Sedimentisphaerales > Anaerobacaceae > PLanc-01. The sequence continues at coordinate 2,466 of CAYFUB010000294.1, read as the reverse complement.
GGGGCTGTTTTCGCTTTTGTGGGCGCCGGGTTGCGCAGCTACGGGCAGTTGGAACGCCGACGTAATTCACGATGAACAAGCCAAAACAGTGACCGTGAAGATCGACGGCTCCGCTGGGACTACGATCCATTACGGCCTCCTGGACACGACGCCGTAGACCACTACTCTGGGGGGAAGGACATGGGGGAAAGAGCGGTATGGGTATACTGGATCGACGCAACAGCATCCGATGAAGGGTGGATGACCGGAGAGGCGGCCTGTGATTGGGCTAAAGAGGGGCCGGTAGAAGTACGGACAGTCGGCTGGTGTATTCGTGACGACGAAATTGCCTTGACCGTAGCCTCGTCGCTGGCGTCTGACGGTGGATACCGGGAAATACTTACAATACCGCGCGGCTGCATTACCAGGGTCGTCGATATTGTAAAAGGAGACCCTCAATGGCAAGGAGGCCGCAGCGGAGACAAAAACGGAACCAAGTCACTAATATCGTAGTTATCTCCGACCTGCATGCCGGCTGTCGTCTCGGCCTCTTCCCCAGAAACGGGATGACGATGGACGACGGTATGCTTGTCCTGCCGTCCAAAGCCCAAAAAGTTATGTGGGAGTGGTGGAGGTACTTCTGGCTGACGTGGGTGCCGAAGGCGTGCCACAATCAGCCGTATGCCGTAGTCTTTAATGGAGACGCCCTTGACGGCGTTCACCACAACAGTACCACACAAATATCGCAGAACCTTACGGATCAGCAACGCATCGCCTACGCGATCCTGAAGCCAGTGGCCGACTCGGCGCCGGGAAGATACTTCCATATCAGGGGGACGGAGGCCCATGTAGGTAAATCGGCGGCTCAAGAGGAAGAACTTGCCGAAAAACTAGGGGCAGTCCCCAATGAGGAAGGACAGTACGCCCGCTATGACCTATGGTTCGAGATGGGCGACCGCTTGGTGCATTTTTTGCACCATATCGGAACGACAAGTAGCAACGCCTACGAAGCCACGGCTATTGCAAAAGAGCTGGTGGAGGAGTTCAACGAAGCCGCCCGTTGGCGAGAGCAGCCCCCGGACGTTATCGTTCGCTCCCATCGCCACCGCGACTATGAGGTTAGGATGCCGACCGCTAATGGTTACGGCATCGCATTCGTGACTCCGGCGTGGCAACTCAAGACGCCTTTTACTTGGAAGATAGCCGGGGCCCGGCTCGCCCCCTCTCAGGTTGGGGGATGCGTTATTCGGTTGGGGGACGAAGACTTGTATACGCGGCATAAGGTGTGGTCCATTGGGAGAAGTAAACGTGAAGTCTCGACGGCGAAAGCCAATGAAAGAGCCCCCCACCCTCAGCTATGATAACTGGATGGCGGCGCTAAAGGAAGACTACGACGCCATGAAGCCGGTACCAGACGGAATAACCGTGAGCGAGGCGGCAAAGGGCTGGGGCCTGCCTCGTAATGCAGCATTGTGGCGGCTGAGCGAGCTTGTACGGGCCGGGAAGTGGACAGTAGTCGGAAAGAAGAAACGCGCCAATGTCTACCGACCAGTTTCATCAAGCAACGCCGGCGCCAGCAGGGCGGCGACTAAAAAGGCGGAGAAGAGGAAGAAGAGATGAGTCGTAACCATTGGTTAATCTGCGAATGGTGCGAGTTGCCGGTATATGAGTGCGAGTGTCTGGACTATGCCGCTACCCCCACAACCGGGCGGAATACAACAATTCCTGCCCCGCGCGGTGCCCGACGGTTGGACGATGAAGGCGTGGGTGGAATATCTGGAGGAGCGCCTGCGCAGGATAGAGCAGGCGGTGGGTGCTGAGGCTGACGCGGTCAAGGCCCGGCAGGTTGCCGAGCAATATCGTGCCGAGTTGGAGCTGCTACGGACCGAGTCGCTGCGCAAGCCGTGCTAGTCGTTTGTTATAGGCCGCTGTTCCGGGCCGCCAGCCCCGCTTGATCCAGTATCTCGTCAGTGCCCGAACAACCTCTTCGCGGGGAAGTCCCCGCAGTTCTTCGGCCACCAGGTCGTTATCGGCGTCCTTCTTAGTATTCGTGAAGCCGTATACGAGGCTACTGAGCTGATCGGCCCGCCATTCAGGATCCGCCCCCGGTTGTTCGGAGGCCAGTTGCTCCACAAGCCTACGACGGCGGTAGAACTCCGGAGGACCGGCCGCCCCCTCTTGCGGCAAGGCGCGGGACACCTTGGTAATCGCGCCAAGGAATTGGCTGCTCGGCACGTACGGGTTGTATGTGCCGCCAATGAGATCTTCTGTTTTCTCTTTTGAGATCCCCGACGCCCGCAACACTTGCCGGACCTTGTCTTCCGGAAAGCCGAGTCGCTGCGCGGCGGACACGGTCTCGGCCATTTCAGCGAAGAGCCTCTGGCGGGCGTTCTCCATCGATTCGTACGCTTCAAATATCTCGGCGTCAGACACAGCCCCGCGCCTACCGGCCACACCCCCCAGCATGGCGCTCGCCGCGCTTGTGTC
>CAYFUB010000293.1:0-1811 GCA_964346195.1 uncultured Pirellulales bacterium | reverse complement strand
CTGTCATGTCGAGCGAAGCGTCAGCGCAGTCGAGACATCTGGCCGCGAAGGGAAGGCGCCTCTTGTCCGTAGCCAGATTTCTCCGCTCCGGCCTTCGGCCTCCGGTCGAAATGACAGTTCCAGAGGGTCTTCGCCGAATCTACCTACAAACATGACGTGCACCCCCCCACCGGCCTTGTTGTGCTTGACTGATCTGTGACCATGGGTGTAACCTATGTTATCACGGATAGATCCCCGGCATGTGCCTGATGGGTCGCGGATGGAGGACTCAGAGCCGGTATCTCAAGAGCAGGAATACAGTGGTATCACCTCGATTCAACGAAGGGGAAACGGTATGAAATCTCACACGCCACCGGTGGCGGGGGCGGCAATTGTCCTGGCGTTCGCGGTGATTTCGCATGCCGAAATCAAGATCGTGGCCGAGCACAACCGCAATCAGGACACGACGGCCGACTTCCGGTTCGCCAACGTCCCCGCGCCCTCCCGGAGCGACGCGGCTACTCAGGCCACGTTCACCGTCGTGGACGGCCGGCGGGACCGTAACGGCGGCGAGGTGGACAAACTCCACGACGGCAAAATCCCCACCGAAGAGGATCAGCCCGCTCACAATTTCTTTCTTGCCGCCGGCACTGAGGGCGGGCGGCTTCTGGTCGATCTCGGCGGCGTCATTCCCATCAGACAGGTCAACACGTACTCCTGGCACCCCAACACGCGCGGGCCGCAGGTATACAGGTTGTATGCCGGCGACGGGAGTGCCGCGGATTTCGATGCTCGGCCTCAAAGGGGGACCGACCTGCAGACGTGCGGATGGAAGCTGATCGCGCAGGTCGATACGCGGCCGAAGGAACGCGAGGGCGGCGGACAGCACGGCGTCAGCATCTCCGACACGGGCGGCATCATCGGAGAATATCGCTATCTGCTGTTCGACATCTCGCGCACCGAGGCCGCCGACGCCTTCGGCAACACGTTTTACAGCGAGATCGATGTGGTCGATCCCAATACTCCGGCCGTTGCCGCGGCGCCGGCTATCCCACCGGTGGGAGAGGTGCGCCGTGAGGTCGTGGAAGCTGAAGGTGGAACGTACCAAATCACCATCGAGACGACCGAGACACCCGACCTGACGGAATGGGCGCACGAGGAACTGGCACCCGTGGTGCGGGAATGGTATCCGAAGCTCGTCAAGATGTTGCCCAGTGATGGGTATGAGGCGCCCAGAAGAGTGAGCATCACGTTCAGCGCGAGCATGCGCGGCGTGGCGGCGACGGGCGGGACGCGCGTCCGCTGCGCCGCAGGCTGGTTCCGGCAGAACCTGCAGGGCGAGGCGAAGGGCGCGGTCGTGCACGAGTTGGTGCACGTGGTGCAAAACTACCGGCAGGCGCGGCGGACCGACCCCAACGCGGTGCGAACGCCGGGATGGGTGGTCGAAGGAATCTGTGACTACATCCGCTGGTTCTTGTACGAGCCGCAGACGCGCGGCGCCGAGGTGACCGCCAGGAACATTTCCCGGGCCCGCTACGACGCCAGCTACCGCATGACCGGCAATTTCCTGAACTGGGTCACTCAGACCCATGCGAAGGACATCGTCACGCGGCTGAACGCCGCCGCCCGCGCGGGCAAGTACAGCGAGGACATCTGGAAGACGGCCACCGGCCGCACCGTTCAGGAACTCGGTGACCAGTGGCAGCAGGAGTTGGAGAAGAAGGTCGCCAGCGAGAGGGCCGCCGATGACTCGGAAAAATAGGTTCCCTCCAGGTGCCACCCGTGGGTCTGTTTGTAGTGACGCCGTGAGGCGTTCGCCGCCATGCCCTCAC
>CAYFUB010000292.1:0-9412 GCA_964346195.1 uncultured Pirellulales bacterium | reverse complement strand
AGGCGGCATTGCGGGAGGACGCGACGCGAGTCCCGCCCGAGCTGACCGCGGCACTGGCAAGGAACGAGAAGGCCCGGCAACACTTCGCGACGCTGGCCCCGTCGTACCGCAAGCAGTTTGTCTACTGGGTCACCAGTGCCAAGCGGGACCAGACACGTCAGAAGCGAATCGCGGAGACGGTGAGACAGCTCGCGACCGGCAAAAGGCCCGGCATGCAGTGAGAAGCCACGCGATGAAAGACGCGGATTCCATGAGTGGGGGCGACCAGCAGCACTCTGCGAGGCCCTTCATGCCCATGTGGCGTTCGGGCGCCGGCCTTCTGACGTGCGCGGTGATGGCGATTGTCCTGCTGCTCGTGGTTCAGCGCGGTGAACATGACCGGATGCCGGACGATCCGTCCTATGAGTGGAGCCTTTCATTTCCGGGCACGCCGCCGGGAGCCAGGTTCAATACCAAGCCGGGCGACAATCTGGCGCTCGTGCTCGGCACCGTCCTGCCGCCCGACGAATCACAGTGGAAGGCCATTCTGGCCGCCGAGGGCGAGATCAGAATCGGCATATCCTGCCGCGTGCAGAGGCAGGTTTCGTTGTGGACCCGAATTCGCTGGTGGCGGATGGACCGCATCTGGCGCCGCCGGACCACTGTTGTCGCCGTCGGTCTTCCCGCCATCACGTTGCGAACGTTGCTGCTGCGATCGTCAGCCTACGAGGTTGTCCGGGGCAGGCGCGGCAGTGAGGAGACGGTCGCGGGTCCATTTGAGACGTATGAGGACGCCAAGCAGGCAGCGGTGGAGGAAATCATCAAGGTGATTGACAGTGTGCACGACGGCGAGGAAATTCCCGGTTATGGCGGCATGCATCCGGTCCGTCTGGAATGACGTGGCCCAGGCAATCAGGCCGGCGCGACCGGCGCCGAAGTGGTGAAGGGTGCAAAACAGGATGTGTCCGTGAGAATCGAGCTCGGGGAATATGCGATCCGGGATTGGGTCAAAGGCGATGCCCGCGCGCTCGCAAAGTACGCGAACAACCGCAATATCGCCATGTGGCTGCGCGACGGGTTTCCCTATCCCTATGCCCTGTCCGACGCCCAGGCCTTTCTCTCGGTGGTCTGGCGGCAGGAGGTGCGGACCGCTTTCGCCATCGCCACGGCCCAGGAGGCTATCGGGGGTATCGGGCTGGAGTTCGGCAAGGACGTGCACCGGTTTACCGCCGAGTTGGGCTACTGGCTGGGCGAGCCGTTCTGGGGCCGGGGAATCATGACGGAGGCGGTCCGGCATTTCACGGCCTGGGCTTTTGAGAATTTCACCGTGTACCGTATCTATGCGACGGCCTTTGACGGCAACGCGGCGTCCATCCGCGTCCTGGAAAAGGCGGGTTTTCAGCAGGAAGGACACCTCCACGCGAGCGTCTTCAAGAACGGCCGAATCCTCGACCAATGGCTCTACGCAAAGGTCAAAGAAGGACTGTTGTGAGGCAAGGGAGGTCAGTCAGTGATGGACATTTCGACGGTGATCAGGTCAATCCTTGTGTCGGGCATCGTACTCGGACTGGCAGCAGGCTCTTCCCGCGGTTCGCTGGCGGACGGAGCGGCCAAGAGACTGCGAGTCGCGGAGAACCGGCGTTACCTTGAGTACGAGGACGGCCGACCGTTCTTGTACCTCGGGGACACGGCATGGGAGTTGTTTCATCGGCTCAACCGCGAGGAAGCGGACCTGTATCTGAAGAACCGGGCGGCCAAGGGCTTTACGGTCATTCAGGCGGTGGTCCTGGCGGAATTGGGCGGGCTTGATGACCCGAATCCCTATGGTGACAAGCCTCTCCACAATAACGATCCAGCCAGGCCGAACGAGTCATACTTCCGCCACGTGGACTACATAGTCGGGCGGGCACAAGAACTGGGGCTATTTATCGGTATCCTGCCGACCTGGGGCAGCCGTTGGAAAACGGGCTCGGGCATCTTCACGCCGGAGAATGCCAGAGTCTATGGCCGCTTCCTCGGCGAACGATACAAGGAGAAGCCCATCATCTGGATTCTCGGCGGCGACCACAATCCCGACGATGAGCGGGAGCGCGACATCATCGAGGCGATGGCCGCCGGCCTGAAAGAGGGCGACAGTGGGCGGCATCTGATGACCTTTCACCCGCGCGGCCCGGGCCTGTCGTCGGACTACTTCCACCAAGCCGATTGGCCGGACTTCAACATGTTCCAGTCCTCGCACGCCGCCCGGGACCACGACAACGGGGTGTTCACCGAGCATGATTACGCGCTGGAGCCCGCCAAGCCGACCCTGGACGGCGAGCCCCGCTACGAGATGCTCGCCGTGGGTTTCTACCTGGCGAACGTGGCCCGCAACGTGCGGTTCGACGACTATGATGTCCGCCAGGCGGCGTATTGGTCGCTGCTGGCTGGGGCCTGCGGCCACACCTACGGCCACAGCAGCGTCTGGCAGATGTGGCAGCCGGGCCGCCAGCCGGTGCTCTGGGCGTCCGTGCCCTGGTACGAGTCGCTCGATCATCCCGGCGCCTTTCAGATGGGGCATATTCGCAGGCTGTTCGAATCCCGGCCGTTCCGTAAGCTCGTGCCGGACCAGTCGATCATCGTGGGCGGTCCCGATACCGGCGCCGCGAAGGTCCGCGCCGCTCTGGCGACCGACGGCTCTTTCGCGTTCGTCTACTCGCCGCGCGGTGAGCAATTCATGATCCGTGTGAACTGCATCCGGGCACCGAACATACGGGCGACGTGGTTTGACCCGCGTTACGGCGTCACGGAACCCATCCACACGACCGATACCCCCGGCTTCCAGACGTTCGTGCCGCCGACGCGCGGCCGGGGCTGCGACTGGCTCCTCGTCCTCGACGACGCTGGCGCGTCGTTTCCATCCCCGGGCCAACCCAAGCGATAGCCAACGACAAACGAGTACGTGTTTCTCGGCACCACTCGGAGGATGGGCACAAGTGGATCGGATGCGACCGTTGCCGCCTTCCGGCAACGGCATGGCCGAGTTACTCATCTCCGCATCTGGGACCGTCCGGCCACAAATCGCGGTTGCAATCCGCCGGCCTTATGGTTAGAGTACCAGCGTCGTTAAGGTTGAGATCGATGGCGTCGGCGTGGGCGGCAGGGCCGTCCATCCTACATGTGCGGAGTATGACCGATGGCGGAAAACAAACCGACCCGTGAAGAGGCTTTGGCGCTGCTGAAGCAACACAATAAGAACGAGGCCCTGATCAAGCATGCTCTGGCTGTCGAGGCGGTGATGCGTTACTGTGCCCGCCGGCGCGACCAGGATGAAGATCAGTGGGGTGTGATCGGGCTGGTCCACGACCTGGACTACGAGCAGTTCCCCGAGCAGCATTGCCACAAGAGTGCGGAGCTTCTGCGCGGGCAGAACTGGCCCGAGCCATACGTTCGCGCCGTGCTGTCGCACGGGTGGGGGATTTGCACCGACGTCGAGCCGCAAAGCGATCTGGAGAAGACGCTCTTTGCGATGGACGAGCTCACGGGGCTGGTTGCCGCGACGGCGCTGGTCCGGCCAAGCAGAAGCATTCTCGATATGGAGCCGAAGTCGGTGAAGAAGAAGTGGAAGGAGAAATCCTTCGCGGCCGGCGTGAATCGTGAGGTCATCGAAAAAGGAGCACAGATGCTCGGTGCCGACCTGAGTCAATTGATCGATGACGCGATCAAGGGAATGCGCGCGGTCGCCGAGGAGATCGGCCTTCAGGGCGATGTGACGCCGCAAGCGTGAAAGGATGCGTGTGGAGCATAGCGGATACAGAACGAAAGGACAGTGTGAAGTTTCAAGTGTGAAGTCTGAGTTTTCTTTCTTCACGCTTCACACTTTGCACGTGAAACTCGTGGTTTTCTGCCTGCTTTTCGCGGTCGTCGGCGTGGGTTGTGAGGGCAACGACAAGAAGAAGTCGGCCTTGACCGAGCAGGAGATCGAGCGTCTGACCCTTGCGCAGAAGCCGGCCCGACCGGATCAGCTCATCGTCAGTGGGGAACCGATCACCTGTGACGACGTCATGAGCTCACCGCCCGAGCAGGGGGCCGCCGCCGGATCTCTGAGAGAGAAGCTGGAAGAACTGGCCCGCCAGACCACGCTGACGCAGTTCCTGGAGCTGGCCCGGCCCCAGGTCCAGCGGCGGCTGCGAAACAATATTGCCACGATTGTGCTTTACAAAAGAGCCCGGAGAGAACTCGACGATGGGATGGACGAAAGGCTGGATGAACTGGCCGAGAAAGGGCTGCGCCAGTTCATCTTCGAGCACGGGAACAACGGCGCCCAGGCGGAGGCGGCCCTGCAGAAGATGGGCATGACCCGGGCCAGCTACAAGGAGTACGTGAGACGACAAATTCTTATCAGGCACCAGGTTTCATCGAAGTACCGGCAGGGCCAGCCGATTACGCATGGTGACCTGCTCGCGCGGTACGACGAGTTGAAGGATGAACACTTTCTGCAGCCGGGCGTGCTGCAATTACGGCTCATCGATATTCAGGTCGAGCGAATGGAGGTCTCCGATCCGAATGACGACCCGGCCCGCCAGGCGCGGGATTTGGCTGAGGAGCTGAGAAAGAGAGTCGATGCCGGCGAAGACTTCGGCGAATTGGCCAGGCAATACTCACATGGCTTCAGGAGAGAGGAAGGCGGCCTGTGGAAGCCGCGCGACCCCGACGCGCTGGCCCCACCGTATGACGTGCTGGCCCGCCAGGCGCAGGAGATGGAGCCCGGTCAGGTTTCCGACCCCATTGAGACCGTCGGGCACGTCTTTATCATGAAGATTGAAGAGCGGCAGAAGCGGGGATACCGACCGTTGAGCGAAGTCCAGGACCAGGTGCGGGAGAGTATCCTGAATGACCGTGAAAGCCAGGCATCGAAGGAACTCGATACCGAGATAGCTCGGCAGGCCGCATTGGTCGATACGGACCGGTTCGTGGATTACTGCCTGGAACGATTCCATCGCCAAGCCAACGAAATTGATTAGGGATTATTGATAAGGGATGATTGTCTGGAGATGATGCGCACGGCAAGAGGGCAATCATCGATTGTTATTCATCCATAGTCCATGATGGAAGTCATCGCGCACGGCATCGATTTGGTCGACTTTCCCCGCATCGAACAGATGATCGGGCGGCACGGGGAGCGGTTCGTCGAACGGGTCTTCACCACCGCCGAGCAGGCCTACGCCCGGTCCAGCAGGAACACGGTCGAGAAGTACGCCGGCCGGTTCGCCGCCAAGGAGGCCATCCTGAAGCTCGTGGGCACCGGTTGGCGGGGCAAAATCGCCTGGACGGACATTGAGGTGGTGAATAATCCGGCCGGCCAGCCTGAAGTAACGCTGTCCGGCGAAGTGAAAGAGATTGCGGAGAAAATGAGGATCCGGCACATCAGCGTCAGCATCACGCATACGGCCAATTTCGCGATTGCGTCGGCCGTCGCGTTGGCGCAATCGGATGAGAAGTGAACTTCTGCGAGATGGAGATCAGGCTTATAGTATTCAAGGAGATCCGTTCTGGGATTTCCTTGAATAATCAGCCGAACCGGTTGTGCCTCAAGCACGCGGTCGGTCGGAAGGAAAAATCGCAAAGCCAATTTTTCCTTCCTCAAGTAAGCCTAATCTCCATCTTGCAGGAGTTCAGGTGAAGACACTCAACTTTGATTGCATCGTCATTGGTGGGGGACACGCGGGGATCGAGGCCGCGCACGCCGCCGCCCGTATCGGCGCTCGGACCTGCCTCGTGACGCTGAGCAGAGCCACTATCGCCAAAATGAGCTGCAATCCGGCTGTCGGCGGCTTGGCGAAAGGGCAGATGGCGCGTGAGGTCGATGCCCTTGGCGGGCTGATGGGTCTGGCGATTGACGCCACCGGCATACAGTTTCGTCTGCTGAACCGCTCGAAAGGCCCGGCCGTCCAATCCCCGCGGGCCCAGGCCGACAAGTACAAATACCAGGACTTCATGCGTGCCCGCCTGGAAGGGACGCCGAATCTGACCATCGTCGAGGCGATGGCCTCCGAGATTCTGACGCAGGGCCAGCAGGTCTGCGGCATTGCCTGCCGTGATGGTCGCACGTTTTCCTCACCGACGGTCGTCCTGACCACGGGCACGTTCCTGCGCGGCCTGATGCACATCGGCGATGAGCAATTCCCCGGCGGTCGGCTGGGCGAGCCGGCGGCGAACGAGTTATCGGCGAGCCTCGAACGCATCGGCCTGGAACTGAAACGCTTGAAGACCGGCACCCCCGTGCGGCTCGACGCGGCCACGGTCGATCTCGACAAGCTGGAGGTTCAGCATGGCGACCCTGAGCCGTTTCCTTTCTCCTTCCTGACAGATCGAATCGACCGCCCGCAGACGCCCTGCTGGACTACGTACACCAACGAGCGGGTCCATCAGCTCATCCGCGACAATCTGAGCCGGGCCCCGCTGTACACCGGCCAGATTACGTCCGTCGGCCCGCGCTACTGTCCAAGCATCGAGACCAAGATCGTCCGCTTTGGCGACAAGGACCGCCACCAGGTCTTCCTGGAGCCCGAGGACGAGGCCCGCACGACCATCTACTGCAACGGCATCAGCACCTCGCTGCCCCGTGACGTGCAGGAGCGGATGCTCAGGCTCATGCCGGGCACGGAAGACGCCCGCATCGTCCACTACGCCTATGCCATCGAATACGACTACTGTCCGCCGGTCCAACTCCAGCCGAGTCTGGAAACGAAGAAGGTCGCCGGCCTGTTCCTCGCCGGGCAGATCAACGGCACCAGCGGGTACGAGGAGGCGGCCGGGCAGGGCGTTCTCGCCGGGATCAACGCCGTCCGCAAGCTCCAGGGTCGGGAACCCGTGGTGCTGGGCCGCGACCAGGCCTACATCGGCGTGCTCGTTGACGACCTGCTCACGAAGGGCATCGACGAGCCGTACCGCATGTTCACCTCCCGCGCGGAGTATCGTCTGGCCCTGCGCTCGGACAACGCCGACCGGCGGCTGACGCCCCTCGGCCGGTCCGTCGGCCTCGTCGATCAGTGTCGCTGGGGCAGGTTCCATCACAAGCTGGACGCCATCGAGAGCCTCAAGAGCTACCTGCAGAGCACGCGCCCGGAAGGCGTGAGCCTGTGGAATCTGTTGCGCCGGCCGGACAGCGATATGCCGCAGCGACTGCCACAGTTGCCTGAGGTCCAGTCGGCCGGCTACACGCACGATGTTCTTGAGGCGGTCGTGGTGGACGCAAAATACGAGGGCTACCTGGCCAAGCAGGAGCGGCTTGTGGCGCTGCAGCGCAGCCTCGACCGCAAGAAGATCCCGCCGGGCCTGAATTACGCGGCAATTGAGCATCTCCGCGCCGAGGCCAGGGAAAAGCTGACTGTCTTCCAGCCCGCGACGCTCGGTCACGCCTCCCGCATCAGCGGCATCACCCCCGCCGATATCACCGTTCTCCGGGTCTATCTCAAGAAGCGAAACTGTAACGCATAGAGGGGCGAAATGCGGTATCACTTCTCCATCCGCTGGGGATGGTCAAATTGCTCGTTGACACCAAGACAGTCTATGATGTATCATTGTTTAGAACGTCATGTTCAATTGTCGGCTCCAATCTGCAGGGAGAATCGGTGTATGACAGCGAGGGCGAAGCCGCGAGTATCTTATGGTAGCCTTCTTGGCGCCGTTGTTACGATCTCTGTGGTTGCCACCCTTGTGATCGTCCCGAACAATGAGGAACGTTTCATCAAGGCTGTCCAATGTGGTGACGTCGCAGCCGTAGCTGCCTTCTTGGACAAGCGAAACGAATTCGCACGGTTGGAACAACCTCACAAAGGGGGCACAACGCCTGTGTTGCTGATTGCGCTTGGCAGGGGGGACAACGAAGTCGTTAGGCTACTTGTGGTACATGGGGCGACGCCGGAGAAGTACCCGGGCATTTTGTTGCATGCACGAGATATCGAAGCAGCCGAGCTGCTCATAAAGCATGGAGCCGATGTCAACCAGTTGAACCAGTATGGTGATGCGCCACTGCATTTCTTCGCGACCCGTGCCGATACTTCAATGGCGGAGTTTCTCATCAGTCGCGGCGCGGGCGTAAACATACGAAGCGGAGGTGGCGAAACCCCGCTGCACAGAGCTGCACGGGAGGGGTGTTTGAATGCGGCGCGCCTACTGGTCGCCAAGGGCGCAGACATAGACGCCAGGACAGATGAGAACAAGACACCTCTGGATTATTCGGTAAGACCGGTCTGGAACGAGGATGCGCGCCGCATGGGGCGGGATAGAATTCAAAAGTGTAAAGAAGTCGCTTTTTACCTTCTGTCCTGCGGCTCGACTTCCACGATTTTCGATCTTGCCTGGCTGGGCGATATCGGCCGGTTGGGCGAGCACCTGGCGAGCGATCCCTCTCTGGCCAACGCCCAGGCGAACGGCGAGCCGCTGCTTTTTCCCGCGATTCGCGGCGGCAACGCCCAGGTTGTTGAATATCTTCTGATGCACGGGGCACAGCTTGGCATCACGGGGCACTTTCGGCAAACGCCTTTGCAAGTCGCAGCCTACGTCGGGCACGCAAACGTGGCGGAGGTTCTTCTGAACCGTGGCGTTGATGTCGACGCAAGAGGTCTGTGGGGTGAAACGGCCCTACACTGGGCAGCGATCAAGGGAAACACGGATGTGGCGGCGCTTCTTCTGAATCGCGGAGCGGATCCCAACGTTCGGACTTCCGCCCACACGGTCGATCTCAATGTCCGGTCGAATGACGTTGATCCCGTCGAACGGGAGATCCTATGGTTTCAGATCCGTGAGCGCCAACGGCGGCTCGGTGGTCAAGTGGCGGTCCCGCCGCGACTGGCATTCACCGCGGGCGATACCGCTCTGCACGTGGCCGCCTATTGGAATCATCTGGACATTGTTGGCTTGCTGGTCGCCTATGGGGCCGATGTCGGAAGCATCAATCGGTGGGGTGATACCCCTCTCCATGTTGGTGTCGTGTCCGGGCACATGGACGTAGTACAGAGACTGCTTGATGCCGGAGCGGATCCTCTGGCAAGAACAAAGGCGGGCCTGACAGCCGTGGAAATCGCCAAGCGTATCAAGAACAAGGAACTTGCCAGACTCTTGGCCGAACACGACTTACTGTAATGGGCAACGGCAGCTTCCCGGTCATACCTCTCGCGCCATCTGATCGGGCACTGGACTCCGCGGGCCGTACATTGTAGGCTGGGTCCATGCTCGATTTGCATGAGAATATCTATAACCGCGGGCTCTCGCGTGACGAGCCGAAGTTCAAGCTCTGGCGGTCGGCAGGGCTGCTGCTGACGTACAAGTGCAATGCGGCGTGCGGGTTTTGCTACTACCATTGTTCCCCGCAGAAGGGCGGCCTGATGCCGGTCGAGACCTGCATCGATGCCTGGCGCTCCCTCAAGGTCCTGGCCGGCGACAGGGCCAA
>CAYFUB010000291.1:0-23766 GCA_964346195.1 uncultured Pirellulales bacterium | reverse complement strand
ACCCCTCATTCGATGGCCAGATGGTTCGGGGCCCCCCAAACGCACTACTTCGCGTTTGGGGACCCCTTCGCTTCGCTCACCATGACAAGTCAGAGTGTCGTTTTGAGATAGTCTCTAAGCATTTGGAGCAGGGGGGTTGCGGACATTGCTCATTCCGGCCGCGGACCTGGAGTCGGCTATAACCGCACCGGCAAACTCCGGACAGGACCGATTCACAGGCAGAAGCGGTGCGTAGTGGCAAGGGTGTCGGCATGGAGCGGAGAATCCTTCTCCTGCAAATGGCGGGGCTCGGGTACAATTTTCTGGTGAGGAGCCTGGGTCGGGTCGAATTCGCCGGCCTTGCGGTGCGGCCCATCGCCGGCATGTTCCCGGGGCTGACGTGCCCTGTCCAGGCGACCGTGCGCACCGCTTTGCCTCCGAGCGGGCACGGCATCGTGGCAAACGGGTTCTTTTCTTCGGAGCAGTGGAGGCCGTTGTTCTGGGAGCAGAGCAGCCGCCTGATCGAGGGGCCGCGCATCTGGAATGGCTTCCGCCGGCGCGGCGGCATCGTCGGTCAGCTCTTCATCCAGCAGTCGCTCGGGCAGGATGCGGACATCGTGTATTCACCCGCGCCCATTCACCGGCATCGCGGCGGAATGATTCGCGACTGTGTCGGCCAGCCGCCCGAGTTGTGCGAGCGATTAAGAAAACAGTTGGGTGTCTTTCCCCCGCAAAGTCGCTGGGGGCCGCCGGCGTCGCTCCGCGCGAGCCGGTGGATCATCCGGGCGATCGCCAGTGTGCTGCGGCATGAAGAGCCGGACCTGTTGTACGCCTGCATCCCGTATCTGGACTGCCAGTTGCAGCGGTACGGGCCGAACTCCGTGACGGCGCGCGAGGCCTGCCGCCGGGTGGATTCCATGATCCAGGAACTGCTGACCGAGGCGCGACAGGAAGGATACGGCAGCATCGTATTCGGCGATTATCCGATCACCGGCGCCACGGGGGCAGTCTCCCCGAACCGGACCCTGCGGGAGCGCGGCTGGCTCAGAACGAGACAGGTCAAAGGGACGTCGTATCCGTACTTCCACGGAAGCCAGGCCTTCTGTGTCGTGGACCATCAGATCGCCCATGTGTATGTGTGGGACAGGGAAGTCATGAATGCCGTCAGGGAGGCATTGGCGGGGTTGGAGGGTGTCGACCGCGTTCTGGACGGCCCCGCGAAAGCTGAAGCCGGCGTCGAGCATCGCCGGAGCGGCGCGATGGTTCTTGTGGCAAAGCCGGACTACTGGTTCGATTACCGCTGGTGGCAAGGCAGGAAGGAGGCCCCGGACTACGCAAACCGCGTGGACGCCCACGACAAGCCCGGCTGCGACCCGTGTGAGTTCCTCTTCGGCCGGACGCTGTTCCAGGCCGCCCGCGATCCCTCCCGGGTGCGCGGCACTCACGGGCGCCTGGATGAAGACGAGCCGGTCTTCTATGCGTCAGACATCGAAATGCCGGGCCGGCCGCAGACGCTCCTGGAACTCGCCTTGAGCCTGGAGACTCTCCTGGAATCGGTGCGACCCATATGAAACCGGGAAATGGCATCTTACGTACCGGCTGGCAATCGTCAGCGGCGCGACGGCCACCACGATCCTGGTCGTCATTTTCGTCGTGCGCGATCTGGCGCGCCAGCCGGTTTTGGTCACGTCGCTGGCATCGTCCACGTTTCTTCTGTGCTATCAGCCGAATAATGAGGTCAACCGGTTCCGGCCGTTGATCCTTGGCCATCTATTGTCGTGCTTCGTCGGGTTTTTCACCGGTCTGGTTCTGCCCGTCCCCTATGTCTCGGCGGCCGTGAGCATAGCGGTCGGCGTGGCCGCCGGGGAATCATCGAATCCTCCGACGGTGCGGGCGTCTCCATCGCCTCGGCAACCACGGAGACCGTCGGCTTGCCCACCCTGAAGGTCAAAATGGAAGACCAGATGAGGTGTAACGGAACCGACCACTTGTCATTTGTGGGGCCCCCAGGTTGCTCTTTCGCTTGCTCTTGATTCCTGTGCCATCAACCGTAAACACGACAACAGCTTGTGGATGCACCGATAATGCCCTTATACCGGCTATCGTTGTGAAGACTGCTTGGGCACGTGAATGGTCGGAAGGCAGAATATGGGAATCTCGGTCTCTCAACGTCTATATCTGATGTGCCTCCATATCCCCGTTTCCAAAGTGGCGAGGACTCTGTCGCTGATTGAGCGAAATGGCCTGGGTATCACCCTCAGGGAACTGACGGCCCACCATCTTGCCGGCGGGGATGTGGAAGCGGTTGTCAATGGTCTGTTGTTTGCCCGAGAGCATTCCATCCCTCTTCACTGGCGGGAGGCTACGGCTATCGACCTTGTCCGGTCCTCTACGGGCAAAGCGTTGCCGGAAGTCCTCGGGGCCTGTGTGGAGCCGCGGACCTACACGTTCGATACGTTTTCGGCCGATGGCCCAGGGCCCCTGGTAGGATTCACCAGAGACGGCACTCGTATCCGCGCGACCTGTACTCTCAGGTACCGCCTCACCCCGCAACACGTCTTCGGCTCGACCATTGAGCGTCAACACGAGCGGCTCGCGGTGCGAATCGCAATTCTCATCAATGAGGCCCCAGATCCGCACCTGCTCGAAATGGCAAAGTCTCAGCATGAACAGAGACTTTTGTCTCTGTGCGTCGAAGCCGGTGTTCAGGATGTGTCGCTGGAATACCGACGGGCGTAGGGGATTGTGCCAAAGGCCCGCCCGCAGAAGAAGCTCTGCATTGTGCTTGCCGTTGGGGGCCCGGGCCGGTACAGTGGGCACGCCGTGGCAACGTGAAAGGTGCAACATGACTCCGCAAGAGCTCGAATCTCAGAGGCAGAAGGACTTGGCCGTGCTCGATACTCTCAAGAGACATCACTCGGATATGTCGAAACCGCACATGATCGAGCATCATTTCCTCACGGAATCGAAGACCGGGGGCACCGAGCTGCGGGAGTGGGCCGGCCGAAACGGGTTCCGGGTTTCTCCATTACAGCCGGGCGAATGGGAGGGCCGGCGCTACTACTGTTTCGACCTGGTCAAGCCGACCATCCCCACGATCGAGAACATCTCTCCGGACACGGGCCTGATGCTTCGTCTGGCGGCCGAATTCGAGTGCACGTACGACGGCTGGGGTTGCGAAGTGATTGCCCAATGACGGCTGCCGGTGGTCGGAAGCGCTGAATCTCGCGGATTTCATCACCATTCGCCCCGGACGTTTCCCCGGCGCCCGCCACCCCGGCAACTACCTGCCGCGCCGACCACGCCAAAGCCGGAGGCAGAGATAACGGGAGCCTGGTTCGCGCGTCGGGCGAACGGCTGTGGTTGCGTAGCTTGCATCGGTGGCGGCGTGCGTGGGGCGGCGCCGGCGCCGGGCGACGCAACCGATGGACGAAACGAGCCGCGCGAGCCTCGCACGACGACACGTGAACGCCGACCACCAAATTGACGTGGTCGGCGTACCACCGTTGTTCCTCACGACTCACGAACACGACACCTCAACCTTGATCGGTCTGAATTCTCGATTCGTAAGCGGGATACTCCCTGTCCTGAGCATCTCGCCGTATCGAAGTTAAGCCTCCGCTACCGGCCAATTCAGTCTTTTTCCTATAGGTCCGAACCGGCGGGGCAGGGTACTACAAGTAAACCGATTTGCATCGTGCAGACGGCGGAAAACGTAGCGTAACCAGTTTCGGGCTGATGCCTGCACGGCGTTGCGGGGACACGGACGTCACCTGACGCCGATTCCGGTTGGCCATGGACTCCTGAACGTGCAGGCGGCTGAAAGGAAGGGGAAAGATGCGACAGTTCTTTCTTGCGATAGGGACGTCACTGCTGCTGACAGGCTCGTTGATGGCGGTCGACGGGGAATTCACGACTCTGGATTTTTCGACGAGGGTCGGCTCCGAATTCGCCTGGGACCTGCGCTGGACCGGGACGGAGTGGGTGATGTCCTTCGTGGACGACGCCATTGTTGTCGATGACAGCAACCCGGACGATGCCGATCTGGAGAGCGATTTTGTCCTGCTCCCGACGATGAGGCTCACCAAAGTCATGGACAAGGGCGGGTTTCTCACGGCAACGTTGACTCCCACGGAGGCGCTGGAGATCGAGTCCTATCCCGGCATGGCCAACGTGCTCCGGGCCGCCACGGGATTGGGCAACACCCTCGTTATCGGGACGACCCACGTGGCTTATTCGACGCCGACGGACGATCTGGACGTCATCTCCGCCAACCGCAACTACGGCGTGGTCATCCCCAGGCTGGCTGACCAAGAGAGACGCGGGTTCGATCTCGACCTGAGTTTCACAGGCGATGCCATCGGCGCGGTGAATCTGTACGACCTGATCATCAGGAAGGAGGGCCACGCCCGCGGCACCATCAGCGGCCAGATTACCGCCATTCCGGAGCCGGCGACCCTGGCGATACTGTGCGTTGGCACGGCCGCGGTGGCTCGGTTGCGGTCGAAGAAACACGGGTGATTCGCAGAGGGGCCGCGCCGCCAGGAAGCAGGCGAACTCACGGGCGTTCCAGGCAGACCACAACGTTTTGCGCCTTGCCCCCTCTGGGTTCGTATGACTTGACGGCTATCGGCCGGTTCACCTTGCGGTAGCCCGGGGCCTCCACGTGCAGCGTGTGCTCGCCCGGGACGGTCAGGAAAACAAAGACTGCCTCCGCCCGGCTCATGGGCTCAACCGCCCCCGGCGGGCCGTCGAGACGAACGTGAGCATCCGGGCACATCCCGCCGTTCTCATCAACGACTTGCACGGCCAGCAAGGCCGGCTGGCTCTTCGACAAGCCGGACAGGTCCAAATCAACAGTTTTGTTCTCGCCTTCCCGGAGGCTGAATTCCGCCGGCGCCGGCATGTCATAGAGCAGGCTAAGCGTGTCACCAACGAAGTATCGGCCCACCGGCAGACTCGCAACGGCGTAAGCCCCATCCTGCGCCGGGGTGATCGCAGCGACGATGTCCTTCTGCGCACGCCAAAATACAACCTCCTGACCGGCAGCCGCATGAATGCGTCCGGTTATCTTGGCGCTCGCCTTTGGGATTTCCAGCGAGATATGCCATTGCCGGCGCCCCGCCTCAAGCTCAATCTCCTTTCGCCATTGCACCCGGTCCTGCCGAACGACCGTCACCATATAGGTGCCGGGCTCGACGTTGTTGATGACCCAGGGATCGCCCTCTTGCGACGGGGCTTTGCCGAAACCCACCGGCGTACCCGGCACATTGCGACCTTCCGACAATAGGATACTGCCGATTTTCCAGTCCGCGTGCGGTGAGGGTGGATCGAATGTGATGAACAGTCCGGCCTCGCCCGCCGCGATGACGCCCAGATCGATATTCTCATGCGCCACGCGGACCGTGACAATCTTAAGCCATTCATTCCGCCCCCCGGGCTTCTCATAATAGATGGCATGGGTGCCGGGGGCGACGCCGCCAAATGCGAAAACGCCGAGCCCGTCGGTGACCGTGCAACACTTGAGCGCGCCAAAGTGCGCCGAACTGGCGGACCCGAGGACCAGCTTGGTTTCCACAAGGGGGATACCGTCAACGACCACCGCGCCGCTGACGATGGGCGTTCCGCCAAAGTCCAGTCGAGTGACTCGGCCGTTGCGAGGCACGACCGTCCGGCGGACGACCCCCAGACTGCGCCACTGGTTGGCCCTCATGACATAAGATAGCTGCTCCGGCAGATGCGCCACGCGATAGAATCCGTTGCTGTCGGTGATCGCCGTGGCAAGCCGGCCAGCCTCCTCGTCGGGGGAGCCCCCGTAGCCGCTGGCGTCCTGGAAGTATAGCACCTCGCGCGCCAGAGGGGCGCCCTGGTCGTCGTAGACGTACCCTTCCACCGTCCCGCCTTCCGTCAGGACGATCTCAACGCCCCGCGTCGTCTCGCCTTCAAGGACCTGAATCCCCTCGGCAGTCGCAAAGGCATAATCCGGATGTGTCACTTTGAGCGTCTCGGTGCCTGCGGGCAGATGCGTCAACGTGAACGTACCGCCCGCGGTCTCGACCGCTCCATCGTCGGACACGAACACGTCTTTCTCCCTCGGCCTCGTGCCACCGGCCAGGGACAGCGGGATCACCTTCGTACGACTGACCGGCTGTCCGTCCTGGTTCACCACCCGGCCGGTGAGCGCGCCGCCGGCGGACAATCGTACGACAAGAGGTTCCGGCTCATCCGTGCTGACCTCGCCGCTCCACGCCGGCGCGAAGCCTTCGGCCCCGGCCTGCACCTGGTAGATCCCTGGTCCTACCGCCTCCACGCGAAACTCCCCGTGTTCGTTCTCGAAATGGGCCCATCCATCTTGCTGGGCGTAGCCGACACCGCGAAGGGTCTGGAGCTTTCTCAGGCGGACGCGGAAACTGCGGATCGCCTCACCGGTCTCGGCGTCCACAACCGTCCCGGCAAGAGTCGGCTTGGAGGCGTAGACGATCTCCACCTCGAGCCCCGCGCTCGGCGCAACGATGTCCTCCATTACCGTCTCCTCGATATTGTTGCCCGACAAACGGAGCCGGTAGGTTCCCGGCTCGAGCCGGTCGAGAACAAAGGTGTCCTTGACGAATCCGTCCGGCCCGGACCCCACGTTGGTGCGGGCGTGGCCGAAGTCGGGCGCGTACGCATGTACGTCGATCCACTCCGGCTTCTTGTCTCCGACGAACGTGAACCGTCCGCTGATCGCGACAAGCGACTGCGCGGACTTCACCGGCAGGTGCACAATCAGCGGCTCGCCGCCGGCCACGGGAAGCTCCCTCTGCATGACGGTGGTGGTCGTGCCGTCGATGTAATAACAGATATCGTAGACGCCGGGCGTAATGTGCTTGAGCGTGAAGGTGCCGTCCGCGCCGACCTTCCAACCGTCCACGCCGTAGTTACAGTGCCACCACGCCGGCCGAGCCACAATCTCAACATCCGTCGCAGGTACGCCGTCGGCGTACTCGGCATAGCCATGCACCTGCTGCCCCTGCGCCAATACGATCCGTACCTGCATGACGACGTTCGGGTCCGTCAGGTGAACCGTAGCCTTACCGAGGGCATGGTCCATTTGCCTGTGAAGCATGCGACGACCATCGTCCTGCAGGACGCGGGTCTCGGTCTGGTGCCAGGCGGTGATCAGGTACTCGGTCTCGGCCGGTGGGAAGCCGCCAAGCAGGATGTAACCGTTCGGATCGGTCTTGCGAAATTCGCCGAAGTAGCTGACCTCCTTGCGCTCGCTGTCGCCCGGCGACGTGGCCACCACCTTCGCATCCTTGATCCCGGTACCGTTGGCATCCACCACCCAGAGGTCGAGCATGCAGGCCCGCGTCAACTGAAAATGCTTCACAACCTGCTTGTTCCGGCTCAGGTGCACCTTCGCGTTTCGGCCCGTCCATGGTATTCCGATGTACTGCTTCGAATCGACAGCTATGTCGAAATTGCCGTCCTGATGAATCTTCTCGAAATAGTAGAATCCATTCGCGTCGGCGCGCGTATCGAAGATCCGCTGCATGGATATGCGCACGAGCGCGTCTCGCACAGGCTCGCCCGTCTGGGCATCGGTGATCACACCGCTGAGGACGCCCTTCGGTTTGAACTCGAACGGCTTGGGGTCGCCGGGCGGGGCGATGATCTGCCCGGGCCTTTCCGGAGTTGGCAGCATCTCCGCGCTGGCTGCTTTGGCTTTGGCGGTCGTCTCACGACCATGTGACGGGACCGCCGTTGCCGTCGTCGTGTCGGTAGTGGTACGGCCTTGCGAGACAGGAGCGGCCGGCTCATTTTGCGCCACGGAGGCCTGCCGGACGGGTGATTTGCCTGTCGGCTTACTCGCCGGCTTTGTGAATTGGCGGTACGCAACAATGCTCCCGACGATCAGGACGGTGCCGGCCGCTACGGCCGTCAGCTTGGCTGTCAGGCTTGATACGAGAGAGGCGGCGCCGAGTGTGCTGCCAGTCGCAGCCGCGACCTGCCCGGCGCCGGCCGCTGCGCCGGATGCCGAGGTCTTGAGGGCCGCACCGGCCACGGCGGCCAGTACGGCGGTGGTGAATGCCTTACCCGGCCTGGTGCGGGCGATGGTCGTCTCCACCATATCAGCCACCTGCTCGCGAAGCATGCTGCGGGCGCGGGAGATCCGCTGGCGGGCCGCGTTTTCCGACAACCCGAGTTGCCGGGCCACCTCGCGGACGGATTTCTGCTCGCGATAAAAGAGCACCAGAGGCTCTCGCAGGGATTCCGGAATCTGGGCCAGCGCCTGGCTGACGACGGTTTGCTGTTCCTGGATCATGGCTGCCTCCACCGGTCCGGACCCTTCCGATGCCTCTTGGGCTGCACGCTCGAGCGGGGCCGCCGTGCCGACCACGTCGCGCTGCTGGCTGCGATGCCAGTTCTGTACCGTGTTCCGCGTAATACTGGAGAGCCAAGCCCGGAACTTGCTCAGGTCCTCAAGCTGTGTGAGGCTCTTCCAGGCCTTGAGAAAAGCTTCCTGGGCGAGTTCCTCGCTTCTTTCCACGCTGCCGGTCGCGCTGTAGGTAATCGCGCAGACGAGAGACTGGTACCTGCCGACGAGCACGCCGAACGCCTGCGTGTTGCCGCCGAGGCTCGCCCGAAGCAGCTCAATCTCGTTCTTTGGCCTTCCGAACATGGTGGAGTCCCTGTCAAGTCCTGGTCCGAACGTCAGTCCTTTCTACCATAGAAACCGGTCGGGCGGAAATGTGACAGAAAATCCGCAAAACCTGCGGGCGGCCAAGGGGCTCACATGGAAGCCCTCACGGGCTCGCAGGCGGATAAGGAGGATATGGCAAGGACGCGGATGGCTGTACGGGCGGCGCCGCGCGCGGAAGGTCGTTGCTGCGAACGGCGGAAAGACGAAGGGCCTGGCCGTTTGTAGTGTACCGGTAAGGGCATACGAGAAGAAACGCCTTACAGCGTCACTACAAACGCAAGCCAGGCCCCTTCGATGGATTTTGGATCGTTCAGGCGCCGGCGGGCACGATGTAGATCTCGACGCGGCGATTCTTGGGGTTGCCCGTCTTGTTCGGGCCGTTCGGTTCGAGCGGACGATACTCGCCGAAGCCGCGCGTGCTCAGCCGCGTCGCCTTGATGCCGTCGCTCTCCATCAACTGCGCGACGGCGATGGCCCGATGCGAGGACAGGTGGCGGTTCGTCGGGTGCTTGGCCCGCGTGTCCGGTTTTTGAATGGGAATATCATCGGTGTGGCCGGCCACGATGATATGAAATTCTTTGGCCTGCGTGCCGTTGAGAATCCCACACAGGGTCTGGACGGCCTGAGCGGCCCGCGTGGTCACGGTGTCGCTGCCCTTCTCGAAGAGCAGGTCGCTCTTGAACTTGACCAGGCCACGGTCCGCATCGTATTCGATCATGTCGCTACCTTTGGCGAAATCCTCCAGGGCCGTGCTCAGCTCCACCGGCAGCGGCGAAACGCCCATCAACCGATCCTGCATGGACCTGATCAACTCCTCCTTCTTGGCGATATCCTCTTTGAGGGCGGCCACCATCTGGCGGAGCGCATCGACCTCAACGTCGCCCGTCTCGTTGGCCGCCGCCAGTTGCCTGTTGAGCCGGTCCAGCTCCAGCCGGGCCTTCTGCAGCTGGCTTTCCAACTCCGCGATGCGAGCCTGCTGCGTGCGGTTGCGCAGCTTCAAATCCTCCATCTGGGAGTTGCAGCCGCCGACGAAAGCCGTCCCCATAAATAAGCCAAGCACGACCAAAAGGGTGGAAAGTTCGACGCTCCGCATGGTTGAATCCTTTCTAATAATGATGAATCCTATCCCTGGCGTCCCATAAAAAACAGGCGGATTGCTCAGGACCTCATGCAACCAGTTACCAAGCGGCCGATCCGGCCACGGGGTGTTAATAGAACGGATTTCCCGGAGTCCGTCAAGGGTAATTTAGAGAATCTCGCGCGGGCAGACACAAAAGCCCGTGTATCTCCACCGGCGGAGTTACCGGACCCCCAAAATCGGGCGTATCGGTCCCGGTCCATGAGTGTCAGGAGCTAAAGCGGCGCCTGTGAAAACCCGACCTGAATATGGAATCTCCAGAATCGACGCTTGGGACAACTGACGTGAGCAAGATTCGCAAAGGAGCATGATGCCGGAGACCCGACCAGAGATAACCGTGCTGATTCCCACTTTCAACCGCGCGCACTACCTTGCCGAGTGTCTTGAAAGCATCCTCTCGCAAACGCTCCGGGCCTCCCAGGTCATCGTGATTGACGACTGCTCCACCGATCATACTCGCGACATGTTGAAGCCCTACCTGACGGCCATCGAGTACGTTCAGACGGATGAGCAGGTGGGCCGAGCGGGTGCACTGAACAAGGGCCTGGAAAGGACCACCGGCGCTTACGTCTGGACCTTCGACGATGATGACGTGGCACTGCCCGACGCTCTGGAACGGTTCGTTGAGCCGCTCGAGAAGCATCCGGAACACGCCTTCAGCTACAGCCGCTTCTATTATACCGCCAACCGGCCGGAGGATGGCCGAGTCGGTCAGGTCCTGCGTGAGTCTTATCTGCCGGATGTGCACGAGCGCGGGTTCCTCATCCCGCTGCTGGAGGCGAATTTCCTATGCGGTGCGGCCCTGTTCGCGCGTACCTCATGCTATGAAACCGTTGGCTGCTTCGATCCGACATTGTTGCGCGCCCAGGATTATGAGTTCGGAATCCGGATCGCCCGCCGGTTCACCGGAATATGCGTGGCGGGCGGGCCAACCTTCCACTACCGCCAGCATGATGGTCCGCGCGGCACGGCTCAGGACCGATTCGGTCCGCAGGATAAGCTGAGAAAGTGGCTCGAATACGATCAGATCACGTTTCGGCGGGTCTACCGGGACCTTCCGCTCGTCGAGTATCTGCCGCCGGGCTTGCGGCTGGAGGAGCACCTGCGGCAGGCCCATTTGCAGCGGCTCGCCATCCTGGCCACGAAGCTGCTCATACCGGAGGTCATGAACGAGCTTCGCACGCTCGCACAATTGTCCGACTCTTCGCCCCTGTCGGACCAGGAGCGCAGAATCATCCGCACGACGACCCATAGGATTCCGTTCTACATGGAGGGCAGCCTGAACGACCACATCGAGTTCTTCCAGGAAGTCGGTCGGCTGGCCCGCACCTCCGCGGTGATTCGCCTCCTGCGGGCCGAGATGCTTCGGTCCCTGTCGGTGCGATGGCGGGTCAATCGCCACTGGCGAGGCGGCCGGCAGGTCATTCAAACGCTGATGCAGACTTTCCGGCTGTACCTGCCGGGGTAGTCCCGGCGGCGTCCCGCCTGCGAATGATCCGTCTGAGGCCCGTCAGACGCGGGGCAGGTGGAGGGTGAAAGTGCTGCCGCGGCCCGGCGTGCTCTCGACGGCCACATAGCCGCCATGGACTTGGGCGATGTGTTTGACGATGGCCAGGCCCAGCCCGGTCCCACCGAGCTTGCGACTGCGCCCCTTGTCGGCCACATAGAATCGCTCGAAGATTCGCGACAGGTGCTCCGGCGGGATGCCGCAGCCGTCGTCCTTGACACTGATGGCAACGTCGCTGTCTTGTGCCAGAGCACGGACCTCGATGGCGCCGCCGGGCTCGCTGTACTTGATGGCATTGTCCAGCAGGTTGAGAATCGCCTGCTCCAGCAGCGGGGCGTTGATGCGGGCCTCCAGGTCCTCGTCGCATGACAGGACCACCTTCATCCGCTTCTCCTCGGCCTTGACGCTCGACATTTCCAGGGCGGCCGCGAGAACGCCCTTGAGCTTTGCGGTCTCGAAAGAGATGTTGCGTCGCTCGACGCCGTCCTCCAGACGGGACAAACTGAGCAGGTCCTCGATGATGGCATTGAGCCGCTGCGCGTGTCTGGCGATGATGCTCAGATAACGCCGCGTCTGCTCGGGATCCTTCGCGCCCGCCGCTTCCAGGGCCTCGGCGAAGCCCTGGATCGAGGTCACGGGGGTCTTGAGCTCGTGAGAAACGTTGGCCACGAAGTCGCGGCGCAGGTCTTCGAGCCGCCGGAGGCGCGTCATGTCGCTCAGGACGATGACAATGCCGGCGCGCGGGCCGCGCGGGTCCACCAGTTGGGCCGCGTGCACGCGAAAATGCCGGCCGCCTTCCAGCGAGAACGAGAGGTCTCCCTCGGCGGGCTTGCCGCTGCTCAAGGCGTCACGGATGAACTGCTGGAGCTCGACGTTGTGGATGATTTCTTCAATGGCCCGGCCCTGTATCTGTGCCAGGTCGACGTCCAGCAACTGCGCCGCCGCCTTGTTCGCGCTGACGATGCGCCCGCCGGAATCGACGGCGAAGACCCCTTCTGTCATGCTCGCCAGGATGGTTTCCAGCTCGTTGCGCTGGCCGGTGATCGTGAGGATTCGGTCGCGAAGCTGCGCCGCCATTTCGTTGAGGGCCCCGGCGAGGTCGTCCAATTCGGTCACGTCGGCGGCCGGGACCCGGACCTTGAACTGCCCTTTCGCGAAGAGCTGCGCCGTCCGCTTCATGGTGACCACGGGCCGGCTGATATTGCGCGAGATCAATAGGCTCAGCAGCGCCAGGCATGCCACGATGCCCACGCCTGCCCAGAGGATATGCGCGAACATCTCGTCGATGACCTGGTCAATCGCCGTGACGGCGACCGCCACGCGGACGACGGCCAGGGGCTCGCTATCGGACTGGATGGGGAGAGCCACGTACATCATCCTCTCGCCGAGCGTCGGGCTGGGACGGACGGACTGGCCGAATCCCTCGCGCAGCGCGTTGATGATCTCCGGACGATTGGAGTGGTCCTCCATGAGGGCGGGGTCCTCATGAGAATCGCCCCGGACCTTCCCGGCCGGCGTGATAATGGTAAACCGCACCTGGCCTCCCGCGGCTTCGGCCAGGTGTTTGCACAGCTCGTTCGGCTCGCCGGGCCGGGGGTCGGCCAGAGTCCGAGCGATCTGCGGTGCGGCGACACCGGCGAGCATGCGCAACTCACTGCGCATCTGCTCGTAGTAGAACCGGCGAAAGGTGTGGGAGAAATAGATGAGCGCCGCGGCCAAGGCGATGAGTGCGACGGCGAGAAAGGAGGGGTATAATTGCCAGATCAGTTTCTTCTTTCGAGACATGGTTCCATCTCAGCCGGTCGGCCCGATCGAGGAGCGCGGATTTCGTATCATGCGCTCGATCCCGGCGCGCGTTATGCTTCCTCTACCGCCAGTTCATCCTCGTCATAGCGGGGGCCGGGCGCGGCTTTCGGCTCGATGCCGGCCCACTGCAGGCCGCCAATCACGGCCTGGGCGATATTGGTCAGGTGATCGCCGACCTTCTCCACGTTGTCGACGAGGTCGATAAAAATCAGGCCCGCCTCGGGCGAGCAGGTACCTTCGCGCATCCGACTCACGTGGCTGCGACGGAACTCGACCTGCATCCGGTTGAGGCGCAGCTCGTTGGGGATGGCCGATTTGGCCGCCTCCATGTTCTTGCGCTCGAGCGAATCGATGACGCGGTCGAACATCTGTTCGATCTCTTGCTTCAACAGCGTGGCTTCGCGGAGCGCCGAGTCGGTGAAGTTGAGCCTTTGCTCGATCTTGCGTTCCGCGATCTGCGCGATGTTGACGGCGTGGTCGCCGATCCGCTCCAGGTCATTGACCGTGTGCAGCAGCACGGGAAGCTCCACGGACACTTCGTCGGAAAGCTGCCGGCTCGACAGCTCCGAAAGGTACGAGGTGATCTCGAACTGGAACGTGTCCGTGTAGTCCTCCAGCTCGCGGACGGACTTGAGCCGGCGCGGGTCGCCGTCAAGGAGTCCGTCGATGGCGGCATGGATGGCTTCCTTCGCCGTCCGGGCCATATGGATGATCTCCCGCTGAGCCTGCTCCAGGGCGATCTCGGGCGTGCCCAGCAGATGCCTTTCCAGGATGACCGACCTGACCGCCGTGTCACCCCGTCTGCCCGGCACCAGCCGGGTTACCAGCCGGGCCAGCACCTCCGCGAAAGGCAGGAAAACGCCCGAGTTCAGAACGTTGAAGACCGTATGGGCCACGGCGATGGACGGGCCGATGGTGTGTTCGTTGAGCCCCCAGGGCGAGACGATATCGACCAGCGCCCCGAACCAGCCTACGTAAACGAATGGGTAGGCAATGAGGGAGCCACCGAGATTGAAGATGGTGTGCGCCCAAGCGGCGCGCCTGGCGTTCACATTAGCTTGCAGGGCCGCGAGCTGGGCGGTAATGGTCGTGCCGATATTGCAGCCCAGGACGAATGGTATGGCGACGTTGAGCGCGAGCGCCCAGTCGGAGCCGAAGGCTTTTTGCATGGCGAGCACCTGGACGACGGCGATGGAGGCCGAGCTGCTTTGCAGAAGCATGGTCACGACGGTCCCGGCGAGCATTGCCAGGGCGGGCTGGCTGCCCATGGTCACGAAAAGCCGTTGGACACCGGCACTATTCTCAACCGGCGCAAATGCCTCTTTCATGAAATCGATGCCGAGAAAGAGAATCCCGAAGCCCAGGAGGATTTGGCCGATGTTCTTGGCTCTGCGCGTCCGCCCGCCGACAGTGAGCAGAAAGCCCAGGGCGACACCCGGCATGGCATAGGCGGCGATCTTGAAGGCCGCGAGTCCGGAGATCGAGACCAGCCAGGCCGTGGCCGTGGTCCCGACGTTGGTTCCGATAATCACACAAATCGCCTGCCTGAGAGTCAGCAGCCCGGCGTTGATGAAGCCGATGACCATCACCGTCGTGGCCGAGCTGGACTGGACCAGGGCGGTGACGGCGGCGCCGATGACGAAGGCCACCAGGGCCCTGTTCGTCATGGCTTCGAGGATCCTCTTGAGCTTGTGGCCGGCCACGGCCTTGAGGCCGTCCGACATGAGCTTCATGCCGAACAGGAACAGACCCAACCCGCCGATGGTGTAGAAGACAACGTCTTTGATCATACAGTTCGGTTGCTATACTGGCGAATCTCCGATGACCCTGACCAATAAGCCTTTTTAAGGGTTTTTGCGTGCCAGGTCAAGGAAGTTCCGGACAACCCGCGAAAAACAGTCCCGTCACTCGACGAATCGGTAGCCGACGCCGCGGACCGTCTCGATATATTTCGCACAGGGCCCAAGCTTCTTGCGGAGCGAGACGATTTGCACGTCGATGGCCCGGTCGGTCACCAGATAATTGTCGCCGTGAATGGCATCGACGATCTGGTAGCGGGTGAAAACCAGTCCCGGTCTGCGGGCCAGCGTGTGGAGAATGTTGAATTCCGTCAGCGTGAGTTCGACGGGCTCATTCTCGACCCGGACCTCGTGTCGGGCGGGGTCGATGGTGAGCTCGCGGACTTTGACGACAGCTCCCGGCTCGGGCTCTTCGGTCTTCTTGCGCAGGATGCGCCGGACGCGCGCGGCCAGGACCCTGCCGCTGAAGGGCTTGGTGATATAGTCCTCGGCGCCGAGCTCCAGGCCGGCGACAATGTCGGCCTCCTCGCCCTTGGCTGTCAACATCACGACGGGAATCTGCCGGGTCTTCGGGTCGGCCTTGATCCGCCGGCAGACCTCCAGGCCGTCCATACCGGGCAGCATCAGGTCCAGCACGATCAGGTCGGGCCGTTGCGACTGCGCCATCTTCAGACCCTGCTCGCCGGTCTCCGAGCCGATCACCTTCAAGCCCTCCCGGCTGAGGTTCAGCTCGACCAGCTCGCGGATATCCTCCTCGTCATCGACGACCAGAATGGTTCCCTTTGCCATCGCCATATCCTTGTGACACTTCCCGCACCAATTAACACAATTCTAACACCCTCGTAACCGGCCCTTAACTCTCACGCCGTATCACCTGTGACAGGACAAGTGCTTTTCGGCGGCCTTGGCCGCCCCTGGCAACGTTGAACTGAAGGAAAATTCGATTCCTGGTCTTGTACGAGGCACCTATGCCTGACCTGCTCCGAGAAATCTTGTGTGGAATCGGCGGCGCATACCTGGCGGTCCATGTGGGCCGCAGCCTGTATTCAATCGTCAAGGGCGTCACTGGCCATTGTTCCTGACCGGCTTGCCACGCACGCTCAGGCCTTCCGGATCGTCATCGATCATCAGCACCCTTTTCGCCATGGTTCCCTTTCGATTCACCATCTACGATTTACCATTTACTATTTGTATCCGCCCGTCGTCAATTGGCAATCCGCTCTTCAGGGAGCCGCCGCGTCAGTCGTCCACCCGCTACCCTGCTCGACTTCGCTGCGAACCTGCCGTGCACGACGGCCGAGCGGGGCAGATTTTTCGGCCCCAACCCATTGCATTTATCGCCTTCCGGGCTACCGGCACGATGCGTGGGATTCGCCCGCCCCGACTTCTCCCCACCGGTACCCCGAAGGCAGTAAACCCCCCTCCGATCTCTGCCATAAAGAACAGTGTCCTCAATCCTCTTGCGCTTCACGCTTCACGAGCTTTCCCCTTGCCTTTCGGCCAACGTGGCTCTACAATAGGTCATGGAATCGCAAAGAAGAGCGCTCTTTGGGACGGAGAAAAGGTGTGTGCCCGCCTTGGCCTGGCCATCGTCATGCGGGCAATATCTTAGAGGAGAAGGTCATGAAAGCCCCTTTCTGCATCTTGGTTCTTTTGGTTGTGCCGGGAATGGCACTCGCCACCGAGCAAGTGCCGGACATCCTTCATTACGATGGCCATGAACTGTCCTTGAGCACCGGTTGGGGACATCCTTCCCCTCTGGAGACTTACTACTATCAGAGCCGGCTCGCCTACCCATTTCAGGGACATTCAACCAACAATTACCGCGGTCACATTGGAGTCTGGGAGATCGCGAATGGCAAATTGTATTTGACGGACATCCAGATAGAAGACATCGAGCCGAACGAGGCCCGTCGCTATGGGTTTGATTTTGTCGTTCAATCCTACGAACCCAATGAGTTTGGCGTGACGGCAGGTAACTTCCTGACGGCTGACAACGGCACCGTCGTGGCAGACTGGTTCAGCGGCATACTCGACTGCTACCTGGCGCGTGAAGGAAGTTTTTACGCCTCCTACCTCTTTCAGGTACGAGATGGCAATGTTGTCGACACGGACATCGTTACCGACGAGGATTATCGTATCTTCTATGAGTCGCCGCCAACCACATGGAGCGAGGAGTTGAAGCATAAATACAAAATGCTGCTGCTGAGTGACAACTACGTAACGTACTACTTCCGGCTTAACGAAAATGACGCTGTCAAATACGAGGGGCAGGATTGCAGACTCCACACGGGTTTCGGGAGACTGAGCCCCGTTTTCGGCCTTTATGACAACAATCACCTCAACTGGCCCTACAATTGGGAGAATCTGGAGAAGTGCGGTGCGCCCCACTGTCAATGGCTGATCGAAGACGACAGGTTGTACCTGACCGGTATGGAGCTCTATAGCGGGCTCAGCTTCTATACAATAGAAACGGAAACACTGGATATGGCGACCCTGTTCAGCGACAGGGTCGTGGATGGTGTTGTCTTTGCAGATTGGGTAAGCGGGGTATATCTCATCGAGCATGGATATGTAACACAGGAAGATGCCGGTTGGCCCGGATACACATTTACGGTTTTCACTGTGACTGAGCTTACACTTATAAGGATGGAGGAAGGACGGTGCATAGAGAGCTACACCGTGCCGAAGAACTTCGATATGGGGAGTATCTCCGAGGATGCAGATCCAGGACTGATACAGATGATCAAGGATTACGAGTTACCAGCGGCTATCGATACGCCGCCAACACCGAGGGAGAGGGAACAGGGGCAATAACGTACAGTCTGGGTCGGAAAGTAGTTGTCGACAAGAATCGCTCTTCGCGGACCACGCGGACCGGGGGTGTGGCTCGCCGTGTCAGCCTCTGGAGCTCAGTCAGATAGCCGTACCACTGCCTCTCAACGCTCTCGACCTCGCGCGTCTGCTCCTCGGTGGCCGAAGAACGGATCACATAGTGTTCCGTCTCGATAGTGACACGCGGCGACCAGGGCCGAGGCAGATAGAACCACGCCACGATGGCGACGAAAATCGCCAACAAGATCAGCAAACGTATCTCTCGGGTCGTTGGCTTTCTCATTTCCGGCTCATCCGGTTGCCGCGTACTTGTCCGGCTCTTGAGGACTCTGTCCCCAAACCCCTGGACATTTGTCGCTTTGGGCCAATAGCATAATAACAGAAGAACGGCGCGCCGGCGCCAACAAGAAGAGATCGTTTGCAGAGCCTCCGGAAGGGTTGAATCTGATTGCGCCAAGCTGGGCGGAAGAAGGGGCGGTCTTCGGAAAGTAAGTATCGACCAGAGGCGACCTGCGCGGACCACACGGACCGGCGGTTAGCTGCGCAGCGTTGAGGGCGGCGGGAGCCTCCGCCTCAGAACGCTGAGAGCCGTCATACTCCAATGCGAGGGCCGACCCCCTGCGTTCTGACGGTTGCGGGAATTTCCTCAGGAGGGGTTGCGGTTCTTGGGTTTTCGGGGGCGGGAGCGGAGGAGCTTGGGCTTTTCGCCGGTGCTGCGGGGTTTTTGGATCTCGGTGATGATGCGGCCGCGACGGAAGATCGTGATGGAGCCGGTGGATTCGCTCACGGTGACCGCGATAGAGTCGGTTACCGCCGTGATGGCGGCCGCGGCGTGGTGCCGGGCGCCCAGGCCGCGCGGCAGCTCGAATTCCTCCGGGCTGGCGGTGCGGATGTACGCGCCGCAGGTCTCCATCATCCCCTCGCCGTGGATGACAAAAGCCCCGTCGAGGGTCGCCAGCTCCTTGACCGTTTCCTCGAGCGAGGAATCGAGGATATTTCGCTCGTCCGGGGGGTAGCCCTTGAACGGATTGAGCACGAGCTGGCGCGTCAGGGGAAGGACCCGCTCGGTATCGCCGACGACGAACATCGCCCCGACAGCTCGACCCTCGCGGCCCTCGCTGCCCAGCTCGGAGGCGATATCCACGACCCGTTCGATGACTTCCGGGAGGATCCTGGTCGAGCCCGGCGCGAATTCCGCCCCGGCAGCAAAGACCTCATACTCATGCCCGACCTCGGTAACGATGATGGTGTCGAGCGTCTTGGCGGCGGCGAGCCCGGACAGGAAAACGACCCGATCCCCGTGCTTGATCAGGCCCCGGGAAAGGGCGAGGAAAACCGCGATCTTGACTTGGCCGATCCGCGTCAGCGGGACGTTCGGCACGCGCAGGCATTGCACGCCGCCGAGTTGGGCCTCCCTGTCCTTGGCGGGCGACCGCGTCACACAGAAGATCTTGGCCTTCACGGGAAGATCGAGGTCCGGTATCTCATCGTCCATGGCGTCGATGTAAATGAAAAGGGCCGTGGCGCCGCAGGATTCGACAATGCCGGGTACGTGCCGGAGCAGACTGCTGGTGATTGCCCGGGCCGAGATTGCTTCCCGTTCCGGCCTGTCATTCACCTGCGGCTGACTGTGATTTGCGACCTCTTGTGCCATATCCGTCTTTCCCTGCTGAGCGGCAGTAGCCAAATTTGCTCGACCGCCATTATATTAGCGAGCGTCGCACGGCTGGTGTTCAGGTTTTCTCCGGGCTATCCGTGGGCAATTTCCCGCCCATCGGAGCCGGCTTGTGAGCACCCGACATCTGACGCATCCGTAGTCGGTGAGGCGGGGAAGCGGGTTATTCTACCACTATGATCAATCCGTGCGCGATATGTCATCCTGAACGTAGGTTAGCGGAGTGAGGGGTCCGAGTCGGGCAAGCAGGAAACCCCCCATTCGCAGGCCGGCGTGCTGCTTGGTGTAGCCGCACTTGCTGGCGACGTTGACCAGCAACATCACCTTGCCACGGTAGTCAGCCAGTCGCATGGGACTGCCGTCGATGTCCTGAAGCTCGAACGCGTACAATGGCTTGGACGGCTCGACGGCCCGGACCGGCGTGGATTCCTCCGGCCGCGCAGCAAGCGGCTCATCATCGCAACCGCGTGAAATCCCCGCCAGCAGGCAGGACATACCTAGGGTATACAGGACCCATGCTCTCACGACCGCTCCTTCTCAAAGGCAAAGCCCCTGCTTATTGTGCGGAGGGAGAGGAAGCGAGACTTAGCAGGGGCTTGTGGTGTACCCAATCTCGGGCATCCCAATGATGCCCTTCAAGTTCACTACGCCTGTCGCGACCTGGGGTTCATCGGGTTCAAAAAAATCGGGGCCGCCCGACCATCAGTTTTGACGACAGTGTCCCCACGCTGCAGCCGGCGCGGATTGGTCGCGACATTGAGCCTCGGTGCTGCCACATCGCAGGTTGTCAGGGGTTCAGCCGCCAGAGGGAGAAGTTCAAGACCGTGGCGAAGGAGACCCACAACAGGTAAGGGACCAGCAGCAGGGCCGCCGGCCTGGAGACCCGGAAGAAGCGGTAAATCGTGACGACAATAGCGGCCCACAGCAGAATCACTACGACCAAGGCCAGGTCGATCCGGTGCAAGCCAAAAAACACCGGCGACCACAGCGCGTTGAGGACAAGCTGCACGACGAACCACCCGAGCGCGACCCTGACCGCCCGGGACCGCAGGCCCTTTTGCCAAACCAGGAACGCCGCGACGCCCGTAAGCAGATACAAGGTCGTCCACACCGGCCCGAAGACCCAGCCCGGCGGCGTGAACGTTGGCTTCTCGATTGTCGCATACCACTCGCGGACGCCCGCGCCCGGCGTGACGAACGACCCGATCAGACCCGCCGAAAGGCTGACAGCACAGGCCACAATCAGGCGGATAATGCTCCCGGCTCTCATATCCATACGCCCAGGTCATACGTATCTCACGTGATACGAATATTGTACGACTTGCCGGATTCCGTGCAAATATTCGCTTTTGCAGAACAAAACCCCCGGCGGGTGGTAGAAAGAAGACCGTGTTGCGCAGGCCGCCGATCGTAGGCCGTCTGACGGCTTGCGCCGGGCAGCCCGGATGCGCTGCCCGTAGTATGATGGGCGACGATGGGCCACGGCGGCGGATATCCTCTGTGGCCGCTACCGGCCGGGAAAACGATATTTGGGGAGCATGTGCGTGAGACGGAAAGGAACAAGGGTGGATATTTTCGAATTCGCCATGGAAAAGGAAAAATACAGCGAGGAGTTCTACCGCGACCTGGCCGGGCGCACCAACCATGCGGGACTAAGGAATATCCTGACCATGCTGGCCGACGAGGAGGCCAAGCACTACCGGACCGTCGAGCAGATGAAGGCCGGCACGCCGAGGGAGATAACGCAGACCCCCATCCTGGAGCACGCCCGGGACATTTTTGAGAAGATGCGCGGCGGGACGAAGGAATTCGACTTCAACATCAACGAGGCGGACCTCTACCGCAGGGCCTGCGAGTTCGAGGAAAAGAGCCGGCGCTTCTACCTTGAGAAGGCCGAGGAGGTCGAGGACCCGGCCCAGAAGGACATCTTCCGTCGACTGGCCCAGGAGGAGGAAAAGCACCTCTTTCTCATGGAGAACCTCCGCAGCTTCGTCTCCCGCCCGGAGACTTTTCTGGAGAACGCCGAAATCTACCACTTCAACGACTACGTCGGCGGCGAGTTCTGAGAGGCCGCGCCGGCAGCCCCACATCCCGTCCGTGGTCCCCGAGCTCCAGTTGCCGAGCATCATCCGCAGATCATGTCATTGCGAGCGCAGCCGAATGGGACAGGCCGCGCGCGGCGATCTTGCAGGAATCCGGCATTCCTCGTATAATGGTTGACAGAATGCAACACGGTCGCCAACGCCATTTGACAAGATCATCAACGATGGGAATACAGGAAATCATCGGGGATAAGCGCGACGCGATCCTGGGCCTGGCTGCCAAGTATGGGTCGTCGAACGTGCGCGTCTTCGGCTCAGTCGCGGCCGGCGAGGCCGATGAAGCCAGCGACGTGGATTTCCTCGTCGATATGGAACCGGGGCGCAGCCTGTTTGACCTCGGCGGCCTGCTCATGGACCTCCAGGACCTGCTCGGCCGTGACGTGGACGTGGTCACCGAGCCCGCGTTGCACCGGTATATCCGCGAGAAGGTTATGCATCAGGCCAGGCCGCTATGAAAAACGATAGGCTGGAGAAGGTCTGGAATATTGTCCAAAACGACCTGCCTGTCCTGCGAAGTACTGTGGACGAAATGCTGGGACCGGATGGCCCGGCCCGGCCGGTCGAAGAATGAGGTCCTCAAGCCCTGCCGAAGGACCCTCTTCTCTCTGCTGCTCTTGCGCATCACGCGGCCCGTTTCACGAATGACGAATCGTCAACCGCAGATTAACGCCGATTTCCGCAGATTCCCCGCCGAACCCTGCCCCCGACCCCTGCCTTTTCAATCATCAATCATCAATGCGCTGGGCCTCCGGCCGGTCCCCTCCGACAATTGGCAAAGCAAAGATGCGACCCCGCAAACACCTGAGACGCAACCGCAAAAGATTCTATCTCTCAACCATCCGGTTTCCTAATTAGTATGGTGAGACTATGTAGCAAGCCTCCTTCCGGTTCATCGGTCGGTGGGGATAATGGCCGGTGTTTCGGAACCCCAGTAAGGAGATTTGCTATGCGTTACATTGGATTGGATGTTCACTATGGCAGTTCGACCTATTGTGTTCTGGATGAGAACGGGCGGGAAGTGAAGTGTGAGACGATTCGCGGGCACTGGCCCAAGGTGCTGGAGCGGCTCCGGAGAATCGAGGGAGCGTGGACGATCTGTTTCGAGGCCACGTGTGGCTACGGGTATCTGTATCGCGAGCTGTCCCGCATGGCCAGACGGGTCGTAGTCGCGCATCCGGGCCAGTTGCGGCTGATCTTCCGGGCCAAACGCAAGAACGACCGCATCGACGCCCGCAAGCTGGCCAAATTGCTGTATCTGGACGAAGTGCCTGAGGCCTACGTGCCCGGTGAGGAGGTGCAGAGCTGGCGAGAACTGATCGAACACCGCCGTCGGATGGTGGACCGGCAGACGACCTGCAAGAACGCCATCCGCAGTCTGCTTCGGGCGCACGGGAAGATCGCCGCGAAGGGGCTTTGGACCAACAAGGGGCTGGCGTGGCTGCGGCAGGAGCCGATGCCCACGGCGGCGGCGCACCTCAAGCGTGACCTGCTGCTGGACGAGTTGACCGAGGCCAAACGGCGGGTACGGACCGTCACCCAAGCGCTGGACGCGATCGGCCGCTCGCATCCGGCGGTGCTGTTGCTGCGGACGATCCCCGGGGTGGGAATCCGGACC
Source organism: uncultured Pirellulales bacterium (assembly GCA_964346195.1). Classification (GTDB taxonomy): domain Bacteria; phylum Planctomycetota; class Phycisphaerae; order Sedimentisphaerales; family Anaerobacaceae; genus PLanc-01. Next base: position 627 of record CAYFUB010000291.1, on the reverse strand, counting down.
GCCGAGACGGTCGCCGCGTACCTGGACAACGCCAGACGTTTCGCCCGCAACTCGCAAGTGGGCGCGTACTTCGGACTGGTTCCCTGCCAGGATGCCAGCGCCGGCGTCAACCGGCTCGGACACATCACCCGGCAGGGGCCGAGCACGGCGCGCAAGTACCTGGTGGAAGCGGCCTGGCAGGGGGTGTATCGCTCCCCGACCATCCGGGCGTACTTCGAACGGGTCCTGCACGGCCGCCCGGAGCGACGCAAGATCGCGTTGGTGGCGACCGCCCACTACCTGCTGCGTTGCATGCACGCCCTCCTCGTCCAGGGCCAGGCGTGGCACGAGGCGGCGTGAGAGCGGACGAGGGGCCGGCCCCGCGCCGAGGCCGGAGCCGGGCCGTAAGCGACAAGAAAAGACGCGGTTCAGGGAAAAGAAAGGAACAGGGGACATCGGAAGGCAAGACGCCTGCGCGACGATCCGCGGGATGACCTGGCCGGACTCCGCTCCTGGGGACTGAGGCATCGCGACCTCGTTATGGTGAATGGAGCCGGCTCGTACGTAGACTACTGGCGCCCCGAACCGGGTGACGCCGAATAGATGTTTGGGATTCCCGCGAAAAAATCCCGCGACCGTCTTGACAAC
>CAYFUB010000290.1:0-11487 GCA_964346195.1 uncultured Pirellulales bacterium | reverse complement strand
AGTTTCGGGTTCGAGCTCCGTATGATCGATCACGGAATGTCAATATTGCAGGGCTGCTTTGACCTGCTCCGGTGAGAGTTCCGGATATCGCCGCAGCACTTCGTGCACGGACCCGGTTTCTGCGAGTTGATCCAGCACCACGGTGACGGGAATGCGGGTGCCGGAGATGACAGGTTTTCCGTTGCAGATGCGAGGATCAATGCTTATCTGACCATTCATTGTACATCTCCTGAATCAGCTTTGGATGCTATGCTTCGCGCTCGATAAATACCAAGTATATCACAACCGCCAATAGTAATCGATCCGACAGCATTTCTCAATTCTTTACCCCGGCGGACGGCCAAAACAACTCCTTGCCCGTTCCTATTCTGCGGAAGTGGAATAAGGGAGGGGGCGTTTCGAGCCGATAATGAGTAAGTGGATCGGTGCGTGGCGGACACCCCACGCAATATGTGTTCGTCTTGGGAGGTGGGGTCTTGTACGGACGCGCCGAGAAGAGCAGCGTGCTATGAGCAAGCCGCGTATGCATAGTCCTCTGAAGAGCGGAGAGGCCAACATGTACAGGCTGATATCTCACGCGACAGTGACCTTTGCAGCCATCATTGGACTGTCGGTCGGCGGCAGGGTGGAGGGTGGAGAACAGGATATCGTCGTCGAGGACACGAGCCGCGGCTGCTTCCATTCTGTGGGCGGTACTCACCGCTTTGTATGGCGTGATGGGGGTTACGTCTGGCGGGATGAGAAGGTGTCTGAGAGCGATCTGAATCGTATCCGCCAGGCCATTCTTGAGGCGGCGCGTGAGCCCGAGGGTCTTCTGAAGGCACTGGGGGTCACCCCGGAAGGCATTGCGGCGCAGCGCGACGCAATCCTCGCTGCAAGTCTCCCCGAACACTGGCGGAACAGAGATGGGAGTCTTCCGCCGTTGACGCCTGAGGAAGAGGGCTTGCTGACATACGAGAGACTGGTCCCGTACCTGATGTGCCAGCTTACGGGTGAGGGACTGTATAGCACGACGTCGGTTATGTTCCGCGTCCGTCTGCCGGGCAATCCTCCTCTGGAGATCGCATCTTCTTGGGGGCGTTTCTGCATGTTGCCTTTCACGGTGAGGTATGGGGAAGAGACGTGGAAGATCTACGATCCCAATATCCCCCGAATGCTCAGGATGCTTGCTGATCCCCTGGGGCCAAACTACAAGCTGCTCGACGGCTTCGCATACTGGTCGGAAGAAGTATGGCATGACAAGATGTTCTGGCACTCCGTTCCTGGAAAGGAATTGGACCACGCATTCTCGACCAGGGCATATAGGGCGATGAAGGGGTATGCAGTAGCTTCAGAGGTGTTTCGCGTGAAAAAGGCTCGTTCGGGAGGCACTAACATGATAAGTCTCTCGATACATCTCGATCTCGAAGTCATAGAGCCGAAGCTGATCAACAGAATCTGGTGGTGGGTACCCTTGCAGGACGGAAAGACGCAACATGATTGGCTGGGGTTGATCGATCTCCTGAGGCAGGCCGAGGAGCACGCAAGTCTGAACGAGTGGGTCCGCCGCTGGCGAGCGGGAGCAGACGATCGCACGTTTGAGCTTCACGCCGTCGGGTACCGCGGATATGCCGAAGATATCGATAAACGGGTGCTACCGCCATGGCAGGATGCTGGCCTGCGCGGTGCTCCGAAATATGAGTTCTGTTTGAGAGATGAAGGCAATCGCGTCAGCATGACCTTGCTCGCCTCTTTGTTCCCAAGAGGATTGGGGCCAACGAGCTATCTCGGTAAATGCTACCTCGGCGATGAGGACGGACGGATATTAGTCACCTATGTCACGACAGACGATGTCCCCTGGCCGGGAATCCGTAGCCTCTGCTTCCACCCCAAAGCTCCAAGTTACGCAATTGTGAACACAGACGGTTCCGTTGAGATGAGGCACATGACAAAGCAGCACTAGGGTAATTAAGAAATGAAGCCCATCCGCTCGACAGACTCTGCAAGGAGCAGTTCGCAAACGAGGGACATGCCATGTTCGCGGCCGGATTGCACCTCGTGGCTCCCGAAGGTCACGAGAAGCCATCCATTTCGTACGGCGATCGCAGATTCCTGAAGAGCCCGTGATACTACGAAGATAGTATAGTAACCATCCGAAGGCCTATGACAGAATCATCGAAGAACTCCTGAGCCAGAACAAGGAGTCCAGAGAGGTGAAATAATGCGGTACGTAACGGCGGTCCTGGCGAGCGTTTTCATGTTCCTGGCGGTTGGGTTCCTCGGTGCTCTTGCTCTCTCATTCGTACTTCCCCGAAGTTGGGCGCACATGGAAATCAGAGTCGGCTTGCTCACGGGAAATCCGCCCAGTGTGGCCGGCGTCTTTCTCGGTGCCCTTGCCGCCACTCATACTTTCAGGGCTTCTTTGAAAGCCAAGACCGGCCGACTCTACAGGAGGGAGCCTAAGCATAAGTCATAGCACTTTCTCGTAGCCCCCCAGAGAAAAGAACCTGCACTTGTCATTTCGACCGGAGGACCGCGCGGCGGGCCGGAGTGGAGACACGAAGCGCAGCGCAGAGCCCGCCCCGGAAATCTGGTCACGAATGGGAATGCCGTCTATAGTAGGGACATGACTCGGAGCAAGACCTATTACGTTTACCTCATGGCAAATCAGTCGCGCACCCTGTATGTCGGGTTTACTGAAAACATCAAACGAAGAGTCTGGCAGCATAAAACAGGTGAGATCGAAGGCTTCACCGAACGGTACAAGATCGATACGCTTGTTTACGTGGCATCTTTCGGTGATGTCTACAGCGCAATCGCCAGGGAGAAGCAGATCAAGCGTTGGGCGCGAGGCAAGAAGCTCCGGCTGATCGAACAAACGAACCCTGATTGGCGGGACCTCAGCGATGGGTGGTATTGATGGCTTGCACAAGTGCGCGTGTCTTGATCGTTGGCTGAACAGGTTCTACAGGGTCAGTTCCTAAACGAGGGACACGGCATGTTCGCGGCCAGATTTCTCGACTCCGCTTCGCTCCGCTCGAAATGACAAAGAGGATACTGGGCTCGAAATGACAAAGAGGGGGGCGCGCTCGCAATGACAACCGGCACACTTTCAGAGATGATAACCGGCGCACTCTCAGCGATGACAAGGGGGCGGCGCTTGAAAGGACAGGCAACGAGTAGATGCCTGGCGCAAGATGATAAAGAAGGAGCCGGATACGCCACCGTCAATTGTCAACGCTTTGCGTTGCTTCGTCGGCTTGGATTTGGGTCAGTTGCAGGCCGAGGCGGTCGAGGCGTTTTTGGCCGTCGTCGTATTTGGCCCAGGCGTTGCGCAGGTGGGTGCCGAGAACGTCCCAGGTGTTGAGGAACTCGGCGAAGGAGCTGTTGAGCCGGCCGAGGTTCTGGCGGATCTCGGCGGCCTGCTGCTCGATTTGTAGGCCGTGCAGGCCCATCGCGACCGTCATCAGGTAGGCGTACAGCAGGTTCGGCGAGACCGGGATGACTTTCCGCTCCAGGCAATAGTGCAGGATGTTCTCGCCGTCACCTTCACACTGGATGACCGTCTCGTAATAGATGTTCTCGGCGGGGATGTACATCAGGGCGAAATCGAGCGTCCCCTCGACCGGCCGGATGTACGCGGAGGCGATTTTATCGACGTGGGCCGAGACGTCCTTGAGGAATTGCCGGCGGAGCTTCGGCTTCTCGCCGTCGTCCGTGCAGTTGACGATCCGCTCGAAGCTCGGCAGGGGGAACTTGGCGTCGATCCCCACGGCGAAGCTGGTCATCTGCACCAGGGCATCGACCCGGCAGCCGTCCTTGAACGTGTGCTGGCACGTGTAGCTGCCCTGGGGCAGGGCCTGGGCCAGCAGGTTCTCCAGCGACCACTCGCCGATCTGCCCGCGGAGCTTGGGGCTGCTGAGGATATCCTGGAGCCGCTTGACGTCGGAGCCGAGCTGGAGCATCTGGCGGTTCGCGCCCTGGAGCTCACCGATCTGCCGGTTGAGCTGGTTGAGGACCTGCTGGTTCGATTGCAGGTTCTGGGCCAGCGAGGTCTGGCCGGCCTGGAGGGAGCTCTGAAGGGTCTGGGAGGCCCGGTCCTGGGCCGCTTTGAGCGCTTCGAGTTGTTGCTGGAGCAGACCGATCCCGGCCGCCTGTCCCGCCATCTCCCTCTGGGCGGCGAGCATGCACATGACCAGCCAAATCAGAAGCGCCAGCATGGCCAAGACCAGGACGACGCCGACCGCGAGCAGAATCTGCGACATAAAGTGATCCTTCACTACTGAATGGATGGATTATAGAAGCCCGGCGCGGCTTCGTCAAAGTCAACTCAAAGGCCGGACGGCGGCGGGAGCCACAAAGGTCGCAACGCAGCCTGCGGCCGCAACCGAAAGAGACGGAACCGCGAAATACGCTAACTGCGCGAACAAAACCTGCAAGACAGTTCCGTAGGGTGCGTATCACGCACCGATTCTCTCTATCTCACTCACGCGGAGAATACCAGGCCCGCAGAGGAGTCCATTCGAGCCATAGGCAACGGCCCTCCCCGCCGCAGGCAACACAGGCCGTGTGCGAGATCGCTTCCCGCGGGCCTCAAGCACCAACCGCGAAATGAACATGACACCCCTGGAATCCAAGGACAATCCAGACTCTGTCTATGGTGTTGGCGCGCCGATCAGAATTGCAGCCCAACTACGACCTGGACGCCATCTCCGAAGACCTGAGAAAACGCGAGAAGGCCTCCGGCCGGCCCACCGTCTCCCTGCCCCCCAAGCAGATCACGAAGAAGAAGGCCATATAACACTGGCGGAGACCGTCACCTCAGACCCGCGAGGACGAACCATCCCCCGCTCCACCCTTCTACGCTCCCACACTTCAACGCAGTGCCCCTTGCCCACACCGCGAAACAGGTAAGCTGCCCCCGAGAATACGAAGCCAGAGCCCTCCCGGTGTGACTCGGCCCCTTGCGGCGCGCCGCGCCGGCCCCGGCCTTCCGGTTAAAGAACAAATCACGATTCGAGATCCGAACCCCACGCGACGCTGGTCAGGGGCTTCTTCGGCATAGGGCAACCAGCCGTCAGAACGTCGTGAGAATCAGACATCTGGTTGCCCCGTTCTCGACTGTCTTATGGCTACGTTGACACGCCTGAGGGGATGGAGTACGATATCCCCGTACGTCGCCACGCCGTCCGGTGGCGTGTCATACTGGCAGGAAATCAGGACGTGGCGTCCTATATGAACCAGTCTGATTATTGTTAGGCGATAGCTGCCATGTTTATCCTTTCACCCGTGACTGAAGCGAACGGACGCTATATCGGCCACGTTCGCGACCTCAGCGGTGCCATCGTCTATTCGACCGACGCATTCGACGACGCAGACTTAGCGGAGAAGGCGGCGGCCCGATGGCACAGATGGGCAGATGACGTGCCCAACGGCGGAGGTGATAGCGTCTATTACATCCTTGCTGTGCCGATCACATGGCCCGGACCACCCTCCGGAGCTCATCGCTACTCGGGGCTGCACTTCAAGATTGGCAGGGCGACTAACGTGCTGAAAAGACTTCAAGATCTTCGGACGGGCACATCCGAGGACCTGATCATCCATGCGCTCGAGCCGGGCGACGCTTCAATCGAGGCGGAGCGCCACAGGCAGTTCTCTTCTGACCGCAGGCAGGGCGAGTGGTTTGCTGCGTCACCACGGCTTTGCCAGCACGTCCACGAGACGTGGTATCGGAATCGAATTCTACCTCCAGACCATCTGCAGAAGCTCCTTTCGTTCTTCGAGCGCAGCCGGATCTATGCGAGCTTGCGTTCGGGTGGTCTCAAGTTCGATATGATCAATCCGTCCCTGGAAGAGCCTTGGTTTGGCAACGTCTTTGTAGATTTAGTTCACACACCGTTGATTCGCGACAAATGACCCAAGGGGGTCGCGGGGTCAAGGCGTCGCATCTTGTGGCAATCATTCGGTCGATAGCGGGAATACCTCGCGCTGCGAATGTCGGGGACCCACGCCTTGACGTCGGCTCTGCGGCGGTTGCCCTGCCTTCTTTCGCCTCGGGTGTTTCTTGCGGCTATAATGGCCCCCGTCCGGACGTGAATCACCCGGCAGTGGAAATACGGGATCGGGCCTGGGAAGCCGACAAGCCGTCGACCAGCCGGACTTTCCAGCGGCTCTCTTTCCCGTCCACGGACAGGGAGATCTCGGCGTCCGAGGGCGGATAGTCGATCGAGGTATCCAGGACCACATAGTCCGGACCGAGGTGCCCGATACTCATTTTGTGACCATTCACCGACAGGTGCATCTGCACGTCGGCGGAATGGCTTGATATTCTCTGGTCCACGGTGTTCATGATGCCCACCAAAGAAGAACTGATTCGCCGAGCCGACCGCTATGCCCGGAAACACGGGCTGGTGCCGGGCGAACCGCTTGGGTTTGGTGTCCATGGTATCGTTCTGGTCGCGGCAAGCAAGAACAAACCTGGACGTGCGGCCATCAAAGTCCATGAGCGGGAGGAATCCTATTGTCGCGAACGTGACGTCTACCTGCGACTGCGCGACCACGCCATCAATCAAATCCGCAGTTTTCACGTTCCGCAACTGCTGCGATACGACGACAGACTGTGGGTAGTCGAAATGGAAATTGTGACGCGACCATTTGTCCTGGATTTTGCCGATGCGTATCTGGATGAGCCTCAGGACTATCCTGACGAGGTGCTCGCCGAATGGCGAACGGAAAAGCAAGAGCAATTTGGTGACCGTTGGCCCGAGGTAGAATTGGTCCTCTTGTCGCTGCAACGCCATGGTGTCTATCTGGTTGATGTCTCTCCCACCAATATCGCCTTTTCCACGTAGCACGAGCGCAGAGAAGGGGGGACAGGCTTTGGATGTAGCTGACCCCTTCCTTTTCCGCTCGGGAGGCGGTGTCTTCTTCGCAGCGTTCGCATATTTCGCGCCGGAATGTTGATTTTTATGCAACATACAAGCGTCGCAAAGCGTCTATCTATAAAAGTGCGCCCGCCGGTGGTGGACGTTGCCAGAAACGGTCATCAACAACGAATCGCTGTAATCCCACGAACGGAATGGGGATTCTAAGGTTTCCTTTGCGGAGAGTTTCAAGTTTGGAGTGGCAAGTGTGAAGACAGGCAAGACTTCAAACTTCATACCTCACACTTCACACTAGGCCGAAGGGCGTTCGTGCGAAACGAACCCAATTGGCCGGCGGGCGAGGCGAAGGGCAAGTGCTTTCGGGAAAAAGAGTTATGACAAATTCGGCCTGGAAAGGGCGGTGGAAAAACGAAGCCAATTCCTTGCCGCCCCCGTCCCTTCCCGTCCCGCCGCGGATTGGGTTCGTTTTGCACAATTGCGGTTGCGTCGGTCAGCTTGTGGGGTGATAATCCCGCCGGGGCAGATGCTCCGAAGACCGCCGGTTCGCAAGACCGCGGTTCGGAGGACCGCCTTCAGGCGGAAGACCGCGTAAACGCGGGACTCCAAACGGACAAGGCGAGCGATGCCGGCACAATGACGTAGAATGATGGAGACGAGAATCGAGGCGGTTCTGTTCGACTGGGGTGGCGTCCTGATCGAGAACCCGGCGCCGGGGTTGATGGCCTATTGCGCCCGGGCTCTCCAGGTGCTGGTGGAGGACTATGCGCGGGCCCACAACGAGCACTCGGCGGCGTTTCAGAAAGGTCTGATCCCCGAAGAGGTCTTCTGGCAGGACGTGTGCCAAGAGCTTGGCCGCCCCGTGCCGAGGCAGTCCTCCCTTTGGGGCGAGGCCTTTCGCGCAGTGTATTCGCCCCGCGAGGAGGTCTTTGCTCTCGCCCGGCAGTTGCGGGAAAATGGGCACAAGACATCTGTGCTGTCGAACACCGAGGCCCCCGCGCGGGAGTTCTTCCTCGAATTGCAGTATGACATGTTCGACGTCCTGACGTTCTCCTGTGCCGAGGGCGTGCGCAAGCCAGAAAGAGAGATCTATGAGATCGCATCGCAAAAGCTCGGGATGGCCCCGGCACAGTGCGTGCTCATTGATGATCGGCTCGATTTCATCGAAGGGGCCTGCAACGTCGGCATGAAAGGCATCGTGTACGAGAACTTGGTGCAGGTGAAGGAGGAATTGACCGGGCTGGGTGTGCTCGTGGGAGAACGGTAGCGGTAGGGTGTGCCCCGCACACCAACACGGCTCACAGAATTGAAGGTGGTGTGCGATGCACACCCTACCATTCCTCGTGACAGCGTGTTGCGACGTGATGCAGGATTGAAGGAAAGGCTGTTCGTTGGATTTCCTGACGTTACTGAAGGATGAAGGAGTCATTCTGCTCGACGGGGCGATGGGGACGCAGTTGGATAAGCAGGGCCTGATGGGCCGGGGGCGGGCCAATCTTGATGCGCCGCAAGCTGTGCTGGATGTGCATCGGGCCTATGCGGACGCGGGATGCGACGCGCTGATTGCCAATACCCTGACCATGAACCGCATCTACATCGAGACCCACAATGTCGGCGTGTCGGTGCGGGACGTGAACCGGGCGGGGGCGGAACTGGCGCGGCAAGCCGCCGGCGAGGACCTGTGCGTGCTCGGCGACATGAGTTCCACGGGCCAACTCCTCGAACCTTATGGGACTTATAGGGAATCGCAGTTCTATGAGGCGTTCCAGGAGCAGGCCGGGGTCTTGGCGGAAGGGGGCGTCGATGGGTTTGTCATTGAGACAGTGTTCGATTTGCGCGAGGCGCTGTGCGCGCTGCGTGCGTGCAAAGAGAACTTTGGGCTCCCCGTGATCGCTTGTATCGCGTTCCAGACGGACAGCAAGGGCGGCCGGACCATAATGGGCGATACGGCCGAGCAGTGCGCCAGGCAGCTTGCGGACGCCGGCGCGGATGTCATCGGGGCCAATTGCGGGAACCTCGACCCGGTGCAAATGTCGAGAGTGGTGGCCCTGCTCAAGGCGGCCACCGACCGGCCCATCGCGGCCCAGCCCAACGCCGGCAGACCCCGGCTGGTCGAGGACAGGACGGTTTTCGACATGGGGCCGGCGCCCTTTGCGGCGGGAATCGCCGAGTGCATCCGCGCGGGAGCCCGGTTCGTGGGCGGCTGCTGTGGCACGACGCCCGAGCACATAAGGGCGGTCCGACGGCGAGTGGAGGAAATGGCGCGTCTTTGACGAACCGGCAGGAAAGCGTAACCGTCATGGCACAGGCGCCACTATAGAGGTAAACCTGTTGAAGGAAGATCTATGGACGTGACCCCGAAGAGAGAGCTGTCGCTATTCGATTCCACCTGCATCATCGTCGGCATCATCATCGGCGCCGGGATCTACCAGATGGCGCCCGACATTGCCAAAGGCGCCGGCTCGGCCTGGGGCGTGCTCGCCATCTGGGTGGTCGGCGGGCTGCTTTCACTGGCCGGGGCACTGAGCTATGCGGAACTGGCCACTGCCTACCCGAAGGAGGGCGGCGATTACGTCTATCTGAGCAAGGCCTACGGCCGCTGGGCGGGTTTCCTCTTCGGCTGGGCCCAGCTCACCGTGGTGCGGCCCGGGGACATCGCCATCATGGCCTTTGCCTTCGCCACGTATGGCCGGACGATTTACGATCCGTTGGTGGCGCATCCGCAAATCAGCCAAAGGCTCTTCGCCGCCGCCGCCGTGCTGGTGCTGACCGCCATCAATATCCTCGGTGTCCGACAGGGCAAATGGACGCAGAACCTGCTGACGACCGCCAAGACGCTCGGCCTGCTGGCCATCGTGGCGGTGGCCGTGGTCGCGCCGCGCGGCGCCCAGGCGGCTATCGAAGTCAATCCGCTGCCGATGAGCCTGGCGCTGATTTTTGTGCTGTTCACCTACGGCGGCTGGAACGAGATGGCCTATGTCGCCGCCGAAGTGAAGGACCCGCGGCGCAACATCGTTCGCGCCCTTGCCGTCGGCACGACGGCGGTGGTCACTCTATACCTTCTGGTCAACGGGGCGTTCCTCTACACTCTGGGATACAAAGGCCTGGCCAGCTCCGAAGCGGTGGCCAGCGAAAGCATCTCCACGGTCTTTCCCACTGTCGGGTCGCGGCTCATCAGTGCGCTGGTGTGTATTTCCGCCTTGGGGGCCGTCAACGGCCTGATCTTCACGGGCGCGCGGATTTCCTACGCCCTGGGCGCGGACCACCGGCTCTTCCGCGCCCTGGGACATTGGGACGCGCGTACGGGCACGCCGGTCTGGGCGCTGGCCGTGCAGGGTTTCATCGCCCTGTGCCTGATTCTGGCCTTCGGCGGCTACATCGACGCCATCCTTTACACCGCCGCCGCCGTCTATGCTTTCTACTTGGGCACGTCGCTGTCTGTGATCGTGCTTCGCTTCAGGGAGCCCGACGTGGAGCGCCCGTACAAGGTCACGGGCTATCCGGTCACGCCACTGATCTTCAGCGCGGTCTGCGCGTTTCTCATCTATAGTTCGCTCAATTATGCCAGGGCGGCCAGGCCCAAGAGCCTGGCGGTTTTGGCCGTCATGCTCGCGGTCGGAATCCTGATCTACCTGCTCACCAGCGCCCGGAAAACCAGCGTTCAACAGCCATAATGCGCACGATAAATTTTTTCTCCGAAGCTGCAATAAGGGATGCCGCGAGGCCGTCTGTATTGGCGATGATTCAGCGGTGGCGTGGGTCACACGTCGCGCGTAAAGCGACGCCTGCGGCAACCTGTTCTTGCCCGCGTGGAGACCCAGGCGGATGCCGCCACGGTTGAGGAGAAACAGAGCCTGCGATAGCTCGGTTACCGATAGCTTGGGAGATGGGAACAGATTGACTGTCCCTTGCAACCAGACGCCCATGCGTCGTCTATAGATGAGTGGCCTCTTGGCCACTCATCGCTTTTTATGGGGTCTCTCAGGCACCCGGCCGTAGCCGGTAGTCCGGCAGATATGAAAGACCATCGGCAAGCCGGCGCTTGCCGCTGCCACCCGCTGAATACGAGCTCCGTGTCTGCACAAACGCGCGGGGATTGTCACGTTGTCGGCGGCGCCAGATTGCCTCCGGCCGGCCATGCTATTGGCCTAAAGCGATAAGACATCAGGGGTTTGGGGACAGCGTCCCCAAGAGACAATCCGCTGTGAGCGCGTACGACAAGTGTATGCCGATGGACAAGAGCGGGGCCACGGTGCGCTGCCGGGCGCGGGCGCGCCTATTGGCAGTCGGTGGGCAGGTAAACTGACTCGGCGGAGATGCTGAATTTTCGGCACAGGGCCTCCAGCAACATCTCCAGCCGTTTCAGTTGGTAATCTGTGGGCAGGGCGGTCACGCCGTCGCCCACCAGGCAGATGCGAATGGTCTTGTCCGACCCTTGCCAGGTCCGTCCGGGCCGAATGGACCACTGCTTCTGCCATTGCTCGGTCGCCTGTATTTCGCCGTCGCCGCCGCCGAGGCCGTTGCAAATTACGAAGTGACAATCCAGGTCCACCGCGCCGGCGGGCTGTTGAATGCTGCCGCCCTTGGTCCCGCTGAAGAAGATCTCGATGCTGTCCCAGCGATGGGG
>CAYFUB010000289.1:0-9465 GCA_964346195.1 uncultured Pirellulales bacterium | reverse complement strand
CGTGATACTCATGGGCAAGATGCCCATGCTACGTGAGTGCAGGCGCCCGGCTCGCGAAGCGATTCGAATCCGCCACTGAATGCCGGCCGCACCCGGTACTCCTCACGCGGTACATTCTCATTGACAGAAGCAAAGGATCTGCTACCGTTGGCCAGGCATGCACAGGCAAGATAGAACTGCTTGGAAAGGACGAGGAGTCACCCCATGAGACGAAGCACCGCGACCAGCCTTCTCTGTCGGGCCATTGCCATCGTGGGTTTTGTCTTCCCTGCGGCCGCCGGTGAGAGTCACAGCCAGGCGAAGCCGGCTCCTGACAGACCCAACATCTTGTTGATCCTGGCCGACGATCTTGGCTACGGCGATCTCGGCTGCTACAACAAGCAGTCCAGAGTCCCCACTCCCTATCTCGACCAGCTTGCTCACGAAGGGATACGATTCACCGACGCTCATTCTCCGTCCACCGTCTGCACGCCCACTCGCTACAGCCTGCTCACCGGGCAGATGGCTTTCCGGATTAACTACCGGGGTGTCTTCACCGGCGTCGGCGGCCCCTGCCTCATCCGGGAGCACCAACTGACGCTGCCGCAAATGCTGCGGGACCGCGGCTATCGCACGGCCCTGGTTGGCAAATGGCACGTCGGGCTGACCTTCCTCGATCAGGACGGGCAGCGGATCACGAAAGGCGGGCTGGAAGGCGTCAAGATGATCGATTATGCGCGGGCGATTCCGGATGCGCCGATCCACCGGGGTTTTGACCGGTTCTTCGGCACCGCCTGTTGCCCGACTACGGATTTTCTCTATGCCTTCATCGAAGGCGACCGCATTCCTGTGCCGCCGACCAGACAGCTCGACAAGACAAACCTGCCCAAGCATCCGTGCGCGTTCGATAACCGCCCCGGCATGATCGCACCAGACTTCGATCTGGAAACCGTGGACCTGGTCTTTCTGAAGAAGAGCCAGGAGTTTCTCGAACAACATGTCAAGACCAGTCCAGGAAGACCGTTCTTCCTGTTGCACTCGACGCAGGCTGTCCATCTGCCTTCCTTTGCGGCACCGGAGTTCCAGGGTCGGACCAAGGCCGGACCGCATGGCGATTTCATTTATGAGCTTGACTTCGTCGTCGGCGAACTGTTGAAGACCCTGGACCGGCTCGGCGTGGCGGACAACACACTGGTCCTGTTCGCCAGCGATAACGGCCCGGAAACCACGAGTGTCATTCACATGCGCGCCGATTATGGACACGACGGGGCCCGCCCGTGGCGCGGGATGAAGCGTGACCAGTGGGAGGGTGGCCATCGCGTTCCGTTCCTCGCCCGCTGGCCGGGCAAGATCGCTCCCGGCCGCACGAGCGATCAGACGGTCTGTCTGACCGACATCATGGCTACTTGCGCCGCCCTGACCGGCACGACGCTTGCGAAGAATGCCGCCCAAGACAGCTTTGACATTTTACCGGTGTTGCTCGGTAAAGATGCCGGCCGGCCGATCCGCCCGTACACTCTCCATCAGACGATCAGCCTTGCGCTGGCGATCCGTCAGGGTCCCTGGAAGTATCTTGACCACCGAGGCTCAGGCGGGAACAACTATGAGAGCGGCGGCTTGAAGCCCTTCGCCCTGCCCGACACCGCTCCCACCGCTCCAGGCCAGCTCTACAATCTCGACACCGACCCCGGCGAGAAGACGAACCTCTATTTCCAGCATCCCGAGATCACGCGGAAACTGAAGGCCCTGCTCGAGAAGAGCAAGCAGGACGGCCGCAGCGCGCCCGGGGCGCCCTAGTCAACGGTGATGAGCCGTACCTGGAATTCCCGTAGAGTACAAATATTATCCGATCGTGGGTGTATACGGAGGCTGACCTTGCGCTTTCGTCAGACCACGGCGCAAATCAAGTAATACGGATTATGATTGATTCGTGCGCGGTCTGTCATCCCTTCGACTCCACTCAGGGCAGGCTCTGAGCGGAGCGCAGCGCAGTGAAGGCGTTCCCCAAACGCGAATGATTGCGTTTGCAGGCCCCAACGATCTGGCCTGCGAACGAGAGAAACCTCCCTTTCGATGGCCGGATCCCTCGGCTTCGCCTCAGGATGACGGAGCCCGCCGCGCAAGAATTTTTCTTAATCCGTATAAATGGAAGCGATTACGCTCCGGCAGTATTTGCGCCATATGGGACAGAGGGGACGCTTATGTTGGTCCCGTCGGCGCTTGACAGGTACAGCACGATCCCGCCTGGCAACGATACCCTTCAGCCTTCTTCTGTCTTCGGCCCCATACAGATCACGCGTCCGTCGGCGAGCGAAAGAAACAGCAGACCGTCTGCGGCAGCGAGACTGTCCCACGCCGGCGGGACATCGAGCGCGTACTGGGCCAACTTCTCTCCCGTAGATGCGGATGCCGCCCAGAGCATGCCGCCCATTCGGCCCTCGTACGGTTTGGCCAGATCGTCTTTCGGGAACGCCACGGGCGTTCCTGCCACGAACAAGATATCATCAGACAGGGCGATCGCCTTGCCCGTGAGTGGAATCGAACTGCTCCAGAGTTTCGCCGAGGGGGCGACAACAGCCACGTTTCGCTTTCGGGCCTGCGTCTTCCGACCCTTGCCTTGCTGGGCGGCGGCCTGCCGGGCAGCTCGCCCGCCACCACCGGCGGCCGTCCTGTCTGCCGAAGCCTTGGCGGAGGCGCCGTATGTTCCCGCGTGGAGTGTGTAGCCGCCGGTCCGGGGATCGAACCAAACCGTCCGTCCCGGAGGATAGCCCCGAACCTCGTAGAAGCGCGAGCCGTCGATGACGAGGATGTCGCCATGGATGCCGCCTAGGCCGGTGGGGATGTCGTAGTGCAGCATCGTGTCGATAGTCCAGAACGAGCGGTGCTGAGGGATCGCCTCGAGGAATCCGTGCGAGGGAATCAGGTGCGGTTGCTTGACGTCCTGGAGCTTGACCGGCGAGAGGTTGGGGGTGAAGGCCTGATGTCTCAGAAACAGCAGTTTGTCGTTGGCGATGAAGATGTCTCCTTTGAACCCCTCGATGCTCATGCCCTGGACGACCTCCCGGTTTTCGATGGGGAAACCGTTTTCGCCGTAGGGACCGTACATGCGTCTTTGATGAACGACATCGCCGGAGCGCGGATCGAGTGCATACAGGAAGATGCCGCCGTCAATGAAGGAGTTTCTCCCGGCGGCGAAATATGCGAGGCCGTCGCGGATGAGGATACTGCCGCAAATCGGCCACGCCGACTCCGGCTGCTCGTAGGCGCAGATCATCCGTCGTTCGAGCGGACAAAACCGCCACACGAGTGCCCCGTCGGCGGCCCGCAGGCAATAGGCCGATCCGTCTCGGGAGCCGAAAAGGAGGAGGCCCTGGTAATACGTCGGGGGCGAGTCGACACGTCCCTCGGCGGAGAACCGCCAGGCGATTTCCCCGTTCGACGCTTTCATGGCGCAGACGGCGTGACCGTCCACGTCCGCTGCGAACACCATGCCGGCGGCGATAATCGGCGCACTGGCGCGGGTGCCAAGTTTGGTTTCCCATCGTTTGCCGAGTTCGGCCGGGACTCTGTTCCTGGTCGCTCCCGTCCGGGCGTTATCATGGCGGTAGGTGGGCCAGTCGCTCGGGGAATCTGACGTCAGGGAATTCACGTTCGTGATTGCAGAGAACGCGGGGCCTTTCTCAAGTGTAGCTTCCATACCTACCCTGATGGGCTGGTCCGACTTGGTGAGACCTGGCTCCGCCGCCATTGCGTTCATCGCGTTCAGCATGACGCTGTTGCAGCACGCGCAGGACGGTGGACCAACATAGCAAAGGCCGTTGCACGGCAGCGGGCCAATCCCACAGGTGCTGCGGATCCAGGGATTGGGTAACTCGGTGGAGGAATTGAGATCGAGGAAATCGCTGCCGCCGGTCACGGTGTTGATGTAATACCGGGTTGTGATCCGGTTCCGGTAACAGCGGTCATGGCCCATGGGGCCGAGCATGGTCTGATCGATTTGCTTGACCAGCTTCCCCGTTTCGGGATCGAAGCCATTGACGCCCATGCGGGTGAGTCCCAGTTCCGGCGCCGGCCGCCCGGTCGAGCCACTATATGCCGCCGCCCACACGAGGCCGTTTGCCAGAAACACGTCCGGCGCCTTGTGATGATTGATCGTGGCCGGTGTCTGCCAGAGCGCCTGGCCGTCGGCAAGTCGGAACGCCCGGAGCCGCTCGGAATCCGCGAGATAGGCGGCGCGATCCGAGAGTACCAGCGAGACGGCAATGCCCGCCGGTCCTTTGAGAACGATCGGGGCGGGCACGCGCCAGATTGCCTTGCCGGTCGCGCGGTCGAGACAAACGAGTTCCGTCGACGTGGCAAAGACCACGCGGTCGCTGATCACCCCAAGCGTTGCCCCTTCGTAGCCTTTCGTGTCGGCTCCGGATATTCTCCAGAACTGGTTGCCCGAATCGGCGTCGATGGCCAGGATATCATTCTTGGGATCGGCTGGCCGCCTGATCATCGGTCCATACGCTTCGTGTTTGAACAGGCTTGTCTTGAGCGCCGAGCGTGACGGGTCCGTGAGGGCCTGCGAGATGTCGGACTGATCGCCCGTGACCACGTACAGTGTGCGCTGGTCGTACACGAACTCCATCGTCCCTACGGTTGATGCATGTTTCTTGATGACGGCGCCGGTCGCCGCATCGAACACGGTAATCGGCGCCGAATATCCGGGGGTGCAATAAACAACGTCCCCCACGGCGGCGAGCCGCCGCTGGACTTGTACGGGCATCTCCTTGTTGCGGATGTAGATCGGGTGCCAATCGGTGAACATGACCCGCCAGAGGACGATCCCGTTGTAGGCATCACGGGCGACGAGCGCCTGTTTGCCCGGCAGCGCTGGGTGCTCGGCGGAACCCAGGTCCTCCACGGTGAACAGACGCCCCTTCGCCGAGACCATGCTGTTGATCGAAGGCATCGCGAGGTGCGAACGTTGCCACTCGGGCTCGCCCAACCACTGATATCGCCGGGGTGGCCCGACGATGGTGTCCTGGGCGACGGCGTTGTTGTCCGCGCCATGGTAGTGCTGTTCCCACTGGTCGGTGCCCTCCAATGGAGGCTTGACAGTTGCCGTCCATTTGCCGTTCCGCTTGACCACGGCGGCGCCGTACGGCCGAAGTACGCGCATGACTTCGCCCGGAGGAACGGCGCCGACGTCTTCGCAGACGACGAGCGAAGCCAGGTTGTCCACGTAAGGCAGTTGTTTTCCGCTCCAGCGGATCACCGATACCGGGCCGTACCGTCCAGTCGCACGGACGGCCGCTCGCGCCCTTTCGACGTCTTTCACGTCGGCCTCCAGACCCTGAACGACGCAGTTGTCTGCCAGGCGCAGTGCCGCGGTGAGCTTGCCGTCTCCGCAGCCAACGTGAATGACCAGGCCGCCGCGAAAGTCAGCCAAGGAGGCGATGTGCTCCGCCTCCTCCGCCGGGCCAGCCAAGGCGCCCACGGCTGTCGTCGTCAACAGCATGCCAAGCGCCGAAACAATCCGCAATGAAAGGGATGTCACGCGGGTACTTTCTGCTGTCTGCATAAGTGGTTCCTCCATCTGCGGTGCATATCAACCCAACGTCGCCCAAATGCACGTTGGGAACATTTGACCAACAAGAATCAGCTTCACTGTCACATCCACCCACCACTCCATGCGATCATCGCGGTCACGGCAGCACTTCACCTGCCTCACTCCGGTCCAACGAGCGTCTGGAGTGCCCATATCGGCTTCCGCCTGTGAAACAGCGACTTAATCAACGTTGTGATCTATCGAGGATTGAATAGCCAAGTGAAAGAGTCCGGCCGGCATCCTGTCACCCCGGAGGCAGGGGTCCAGTCAGCCGGCGACAGACGGATGTGCTCATGCCTGGAGCACAGACCATGCGTGAGGCGTCTGGATTAGGGATCCGGGACCCCAGATGCGATGTATCGCTTCTGGGAACCCCACCAAACGCGACGTATCGCGTTTGGGGACCCTTCCCGCCCGCGCGGGAACGACAGGGTCCCTGCTGTGGTTCAATACGCCATTCAATCCTCGATAATGACCCGACACTTCGCGCTTGGCGATGACCGGCTGCATCGCCAGCCTTGGCGTCTATCAGTATAACGGCTCTTCCGTGCATTTCCAGGCCAACGAGCTTGATTCTGCGAACCGATGTTTCCGAAGACAATCAGCCTGGGTCAGATTGCTTTGGGAGTACGCCCGCAGATACTTCCCGCTGTGCTTGTCAAGCAGCCATCGCACCGTATTACGGAGCCAGAATCCGCCGCCAATGCTCCCTGAAAGAGATGGGATGCGGGACCGGGGGTGGTAGCGTACCTGTGCTCCGACCGTGCTTTGTCCAGTTGGGGGGCCAAGCCAATTCGTTGGCCAGTATCGCCTCTGATGGGGCCCAAATGGCAGCCGTGCGGTCTGGCAACGTCAGTGTCTATCTTTCGGGAGGATAGGCAGCTATCCGGGGTGGTCCCATTGGCGCTTGACAGGTACAGGTGGGCTTTGGTGTTTGACACGGTGAAGGATTGAGACGATCATACGGTCGCTGCCGGACGGACAAGATGTACAGAAGACCCAACTGAGCTCTGCAAGGGAGTCATGCATGAAGCGCATGAGATCGCGCCGGGACTTTCTAAGGTCCACCTCGCTCATAGCAGCGGCCGCGAGCGCATCAGCAGCGGGGGGCCGGTATGGGGAGGGGACCCACAAGAAGACGAATGCGGATAGAGGCTTTGCCGACCGCGGGACGGAGCGACCGAACATTCTCTGGATCGTCGGCGAGAATCTGAAGCTGGACCTCGGCTGTTACGGGGCGAAGAATGTGCGAACGCCCAATCTGGACGGTCTTGCGGCCAAGGGGGTGCGCTACACGCACGCCTTTTCCACCTCACCGGTCTGTGCTCCCAGCCGCAGCGCCTTCTTCGTCGGAATGTATCAAACGACCTCCGACACGCACAACATGCGTTCGCATCGCAACGACGATTATCGCCTTCCCGAAGGCGTCCGGCCGATCACACACCGCCTGAAGGATGCGGGTTACTTCACGGCCAACGTCAAGACAATGGGCGACGAGATCGTCGGTTCCGGCAAGCTCGACCTGAACTTCGTAAACGAAGGAAAGCTCTACGACGGCGACAGATGGGAGGATCTCAAGGAGCATCAGCCGTTCTTCGCACAACTCAATACCCTGGAAGCCGAATATGACATCTACGATCGTCAAACCTGGCGGCAGCCACGCGTGGAATGGAAGGGAGAGCGGACGCACGAGAAGATCGCCACGCCGGACAACGTCGATCCGCCCCCGTACTACCCCGACCATCCGATTGTACGGGAGGAATGGGCACGGTATCTGAATTCCATCTCCGGGATGGATAAGACGATCGGACGCGTTCTGCGACAACTGCGGGCGGACGGACTGGCGGACAACACCATCGTCATGTTCTTCGGGGACAACGGGCGAATCGAGCCTCGCGGGATCCACTGGTGTTATGACACAGGCATCCACGTCCCACTGATCGTGCACATACCCAAGAGTGTCGCTCCGCCCGCCAACTACCAGCCGGGAGCTGTCAGTGACGAGATGATCAGTCTGATTGACGTAACGCCCACGACGCTCAGTCTTGCCGGCATTGAACGGCCGAAAGGCATGCACGGCCGCATCTTCCTGGGCGACCGGCTCACGCCGGAGCGAGAGTACGCCTTCTCTGCTCGGGACCGGATTGACGAGACGGTAAACCGGATTCGCAGCGTTCGCGGAAAACGCTATCACTACATTCGCAACTACTATCCGGACCGCCATTTCACGTCTCTGAACCGATACAAGGAGAAGTGTTTCCCGATCAAGCCCCTGATGCGGAGATTGATGGCGGAGGGCAAACTGACCGGGCCTCCGGCGGAACTGATGTCACCAACGGTCGCGCCGGAGCAACTCTTCGACACCGTCGACGACCCGCACGAGATCCACAACCTGGCCGATTCGACGGACCCGGAGCACCGGGAGGCGCTCATTCGCATGCGAGCGGCTTTGTCCGTATGGATGGTAGAGACGCAGGATCAGGGGGTGTTCCCGGAACCCGAGGAGGTGGTGAAACCCTTCGAGAAGGAAATGCACGATTGGTTCGGCACGCCCGATTGGTACAGGCAGTAGCTCGGACTGACATTGACTGGGAGCCACTGAGCAAATGGCAATCACGCGGCCGTAGGGCACACAAATCCGTCGGGCCGTAACCCGAGCGATGTCGGGCCGGTAGCTTCAAAATCGCTGTGAAAGATGAGGCGGTGAGAGAAGAAATCGCCAGTTACGGGAATGGTCACGTTGATGCCGGCAAGACGGCTGGCTCACCTTGCAGGAGTACCTCGGTGGACTCCCAAAGCCCTTTCGGGGGCCGCCTGATGGGTGGGATGAGAGAGTTTACGCTTCTGGACGACGCTGTGCGGGGTGTCCGGGTTCCGCAGGAAGGGGGTGGGCCGGCGAGGCTGACCGACGGCGACAGCTCCTGGGGCCACGTCACTGGGGCTTTTGAAAGGGAATGCACGTTGCATCGCTCAGAAAGCTCTACAATTCGGCCACAACGGCATAACAGTACGTGGGGTCCCCGATGTAATGTGCTTCCACGGGGGTGAAGCCCCGGGCATTGTGGACTGGAAAGTGCACGCCAATCCTATCGGTGACAGTTGGCTGCAGCTGGCAACCTATGCCATAGCCTTGTGCAGATGCAACCCCCATCGTGACCGGCAGGCTCCTGCGGACGACTGACGATGCGGGGACGATCACCCACACCTTCGACGACGCCGGCCTACTACGGCGGCGACTCGGCCCACAGCGGCTATGTTGGCGATGATCAGAAGTCCCAGATGGAGGCCACCGTGGAAGGGGCGGGCACCGTGTCGTTCTACTGGAAGGTCTCTTCGGAAGAGGACTACGATTACCTGGAGTTCTATATCGATGGCACCCTGAAGGACCGCATCAGTGGGACCGTCAATTGGCAGTTGAAATCCTACGTGATGACGGGCTCCGGCAAGCATTCGCTGATGTGGCAGTACATCAAGGATAGCAGCGGCAGCAGCGGCTCCGACTGCGGCTGGGTGGATTATCTCCAGGGGCCCGGGACGGCCCCGCCGCCGCCGGACCTTCTCGCCGAGGCAGTGGATTCGAGCCTCAGCTACACGACCGCCGGCAACGCAAGCTGGTCGCGCCAAACCAGCACTTACTACAGCGGTAACGATGCGGCCCAGAGCGGCGACATCGCCGACAGCCAGAGTACCCGGATGGAAACGACCGTCCAGGGCGCCGGCACGCTGACCTTCTACTGGAAGGTCTCCTCGGAATCGAGCTGCGATTACCTGGAGTTCTGGCTCGATGGCGTCCGCCAGCACCGCATCAGCGGCGACGTGGACTGGCAGCAGAAGTCCTATAACATCACCGGCTCGGGCACCCACACGCTCAAATGGCAGTACATCAAGGA
>CAYFUB010000288.1:0-6803 GCA_964346195.1 uncultured Pirellulales bacterium | reverse complement strand
CCTACGAACGGGAGAAACGTCTCATCCGGGGGCCAGATTCCTTCGAAGCTCAGGACAGGCTCTTCGGCTTCGCCTCAGGATGACGGAGTCTGTGCCGCGCAAGAATTTTCCATAATCCGTATTAGTCGTATATCGCACGGGTACAGCCGGCGGCGCCCACGGCTGGTACCGCGTCTCAGAAATCGCGCGACTACTAGATTGCGTCGCTTCGCTCGCCATGACACAGAGCGCTTCTTCCTGTCATCGCGAGGAGTGCGGCAAGGGGGCAGTCTCTTGCCAGGATAGTCGCGGGACTTGCGAAACCCGGTACCAGGATGGGCCGTGGTCCGGTTTGAGTAGGGGTGAGGGTCCCCAAATGCGATGTATCGCGTTTGGCGTCCCCGAATCATCATTCGCCCCTGCGGACTGTAGGTAAATCCTACTGGTAGAATGAACTGTCGGTCGGTAGTTATCAGGAGTGCGTCAGGCACGGTCGTCGATGGGCAACCCCGACGCCCGACCGCACAGCGGTCCTGTGGACCGGGCCGGCGCTGCGCGCCGAATGTGGGCAATGAATAACTTGGGGCGGTGAATCATGGAAACGGCCGCAAAGTACAAGCCGCGTGTGGAGATTGCTTCCGACCCGGAGGATTTGGCGCGCCGAACCGTCCGCTTGTTTGTCGCCGCGGCCCGTGAGGCGATCGCTGCCCATGGCGCGTTCCACGCGGCGCTCTCCGGCGGGCATACGCCGAGACGGTTCTTTCAACTGCTCGCGACCATGCCGGAGGCGAGAGCCCTGCCGTGGGACAAAATACAGCTCTTCTGGGTGGACGAGCGTTACGTTCCGCCCGACTCGGAGGACAGCAATTACAGGCTGGCGGCCGAGACATTCCTGGGCAAGGTCGCTATTCCAGCAGAGAACGTACATCGGATTCCCACCGAGTACGATGACGTCAATGATGCCGCGCACGCCTACGAGCAGACGATCCGTGAAGTCTTCGGGCTGAGAGAAGGTGAGAGCCCCCAATTCGATCTCATCGTGCTTGGCATGGGCAGCGACGGGCACACCGGCTCGCTGCTCCCGAATTCCTATGCCACTTTCGACGTCAATGACCTGGCGTGCGTCGTGTACGTTCTGGATGAGACGCTCAACCGGGTGACCCTGACGCATCCGGTCCTGTCGGCGGCGAAACGTCTGGCGGTGCTGGTCTCCGGCCCGGAGAAGGCGCACACGCTGAAGGAAGTGCTGACGAGCGAGCCGGATGAAGTGAAGTATCCCATTCACGTTCTGTGGCCCGTGCTCGACAAGATCGTCTGGCTGGCAGACCACGACGCCGCGCGGGAGATTACCTGACTCGCTGCGCGTCTTGCATCGTGCAGGTGCGTACCCGCCAGGCACGGCCGAACGCAAACCCTCCCAGACTCTCATACGGATTATGAATAATTCTTGCGTCCCGTGTGTCATCCCTTCGGCTACGCTCAGGGCAGGCTCTGAACGAAGCGCAGCGCCGTAAAGGGGTTCCCCAAACGCGAATGATTGCGTTTGGGGGCCCAACGATCTGGCCTACGAACGGGAGAAACGTCTCATCCGGGGGCCAGATCCTTCGGCTTCGCCTCAGGATGACGGAGTCTGTGCCGCGCGAGAATTTTCCATAATCCGTATCACGCGCTCACATGGACGCCCGCGTCTGTGCGCGTCCGTGTGTGTAGGCTCCCGCGCGCGATTCTTCGCGTTTGGGGGGCCCTGTCCGTGTGTCTGTGTGCAATCCCCGGCGCAGGACGCTCTCACTCCGGCAGGATCAGTTTCGTTCCCGGCGTGATCTTGTTGGGGTCTTTGATGGTCTCTTGATTGGCCGCCAGGATTTTTCGCCAGTTCTCGGCTGTTCCGTAGTACTGCCGCGAAATGCCGGACAAGGTTTCGCCCTTGCGGACGATGTGAAATCGGGTCGTCTGGATCTTCTCGTCTCTCTCATAGACCGTCAGGTCAGGCAGGCCGGAATCCGCAGATTGCCGGCTGTAAACGCTTCCGGCCTCCGGTCCGGGTGCGGCGGGTTGTTTCGGCTGCGGATTGCGGATTGCGGATTGCGCCTTCGTGGTGTCGCCTTGTGCCGGAATCGATTCTTCGAGAGCAGGTGTCCGCCGATCAGGCTCGGGCGCTGAGCCCGCCTCTGCCCCGGCCAGGACATTGCCGGATGGCAGAGTGTCCGCGGAGCCGGTTTGCGGGGGCCGTGCCATCCGCGCCTGCGGTCTCAGACTCGGCCGCGTGGCCACCCAGACGAGGGTCACGACCGACAGCATCAAACCCAGGACCAGCCCTGTTCTGAAGTCCTTGCCCACTGAAATCAGCCGTCAACTGCGGCGTGCGTCAAGCGTCGCGCCCCGGACGACGCACCCCACGCGACGCGCGACGCCTCATGCCGCCTGCTTGGCCGCCTTGCCCTGCTCCGCCTGCCTGCCGACCAGCAGCAGCGGGGCGGCGATGCCGATCGAGGAATACGTACCGACAATCAGGCCCAGGCCGATGGCGAAATTGAAGCCCCGGAGTCCCGGACCGCCGAAGATGTACATCACGAGCACAACGACGAACGTCGTCGCGCTGGTGATCACGGTTCTGGACAGCATCTGATTGATGCTGTTCGTAATGGATTGTGGCGTCAGTTGCGCCTTGCGCCGGTTCTCGCGAATGCGGTCGAACACGACGATGGTATCGTTCAAAGAATAGCCGATGAGCGTCAGGAACGCGGCAATCATGGGCCCGTTGATGCGGAAATCGCTGATCAGCAGGGCCTGGCCGAACGCATACCTGGCGATGAGAGCGGAAGCGGCCACGGTACCGAGCGCGATCGAGACGTCGTGGACCAGGGCGGCGATGGCCGCCAGGCCGTAACGCACGCTGCCGAACCGCAGCCAGATGTAACCGACGATGGTGGCCAGCGACAGCACAATGGAAATCAAGGCCCGCTGTTTCTGCTCGGACCCGACGGACGGATCGATCTGCGTTACCCGCGGCAGGGAAGTTTCTCTCTGCGTCGCCGTCAGGACCCGTGCCTTCTCATTCCCAACGAATCGCTGCCATTCCTCGTCGGAGAGCTCCCGCAGTCCGGCCTCGGGTTCCACGCTGGCGAAGGTAAACGTCTGCACAGGCTGGTTGGGTTCTACCGGTTTCAGATCGGGCCCAAAGACCCGGAAAGGATACCACGGCATATCTTGTGTATCGAGCCTGAACCGCAGTTCCTTCAACCGCTCGTTGATCTCCCGCAGAGATGCGGAGGTTCCGAGGGCGACGTCCATCTTGATTCCGCCGACGTAGTTCGCCAACTCCGGATAGGTATCGATGACCTGCTCGTCGATCCTCTCGGTCGAGGCAATCGTCGGCTCGAGGTTCTGCTGAATCTCCAGCAAGCCCTCGAAGGCCTGTCCGACCGCTTCGGTGACGACCTCGTCCACCTCCGGCTCCGCGACTTCGGCTTGCGGGAGGGCCTTCTTCAATACCGTCTGGACCAGGGCCGGATTGGCCCGGCTCGTGGCGACGACGAAGGATTTGTCGCCCTCCGGGAGAACTTCGAAGTTGCCCAGGTTCCGGCGCATCTCAGCCTGCGCCTTGCGGATGGCTGCGGTCACCGCTTCGGCGGTCTGCGGGCCACCTTCGGGGACCGTGGCTTTCGTGAGCAGCTTGTTCGTGGCCGTCGTGGTCACCTCGTATTGGCTGAAAATCTTCGTTCCGCCGGCGGTCTCCCCGACCGGTTCGCCCACGCTGTAAACGCTGGCCGCCTGCAGTTCGGGATTGTTCAGCTCCTTGCCGACCTGCACGATCCGGTCTTCCACGTCCTGGCGGGTCAGCGACGCGTCGTTCTTCAAGTCGATCAGAACGCTCGTACCGCCGGTGAACTCGATGTCGTACTTGCTCCGGTCGCGCGCGAAGAAGACTGCCAGGCCGCCTGCGACCAGCACGCCCGAAACGACGAGGAAGGCCTTGCGCATGCCCATCCAATTGATGTGCGGCGTGCCGAGCAGACGCAGCATGAGCAGGCGGTCCTTGATGAGGCGCTTGGAGGCCAGGAATTCGAGGATGACTCGCGTTACGAAGATGGCGGTGAACAAGCTCGAGCCAATGCCGAGCATCAGCACGATGGCAAAGCCCTTGACGTCCTCGGAGGCCACGTAGTAGAGGATGGCCGCCACCATGATCGTCGTCAGGCTGGAGTCGAAGATGGCGCTGAACGCCCGCTGGTATCCGTTCCTGATCGCCGTGGCCAGTCCCAGACCTTTCTCCTGCTCTTCCCGAATCCTCTCGAAGATCAGCACGTTGGCGTCCACGCTCATGCCGATCATCAGGATGAAGCCGGCGATGCCGGGCAGGGTGAAGGTGGCCTTGATGAACGCCATGATGGCCAGCGTGAACAGCAGGTTCAGGAGCAGGGCCACGTCGGCCACGGACCCCCCGATCATGTAGTAAATCAGCATGAAGGACATAACCAGCGCCAGGCCGATGAGGCCCGACCGGATGCCTCGGTCGCGGTTATCCGCACCGATCGACGGCCCGATGACCCGCTCGGAGATCGGCTGCTCGATCAGACGGGCGGGCAGGGAACCGGCGTTGAGCTTATCGACCATGTCTTTGACCTGTGTCTCGGTGAAACTGCCGGTAATGATGCCTCGGTCGCGGATGGGCCGGTCGGGGTTGATCTCCGGCGCGGAAATGGCCAGGTCGTCGAGGACGATGGCCAGGGGCCGGCCCGGGTTCTTGCTGGTGATGTTGTAGAACAGGTTGCCGCCTTTGATATCCAGCGTAAAGCCGATGGCCCTCATTGCCCTTTCATCGGTTGTCTGGTAGGCATTCTCCAGCTTCCAGTCCCGGCCCTCCGGATGGTGCAACATGGTCTCGTCGGGCATGTCGCTCGTCAGGACGTAAAATTTCTCGCCGAACTTGCCGATAATGGAGTTGCGAACGCTCCATTCCTCGGGCTTCTCTATCTCGATCCAGACGTATCTGCTGTCCGAAGCGGATTCGGGTCCCTTCTCCGTCAGGGCCTCCTGGTACCGCTGGATTTCCGCGGCGCTCAGTTCCGCCCGGCCCGCCTGCGGCACGATGCGGAATCCCAGGATGCCGGCCCCGCGGAGCATGCGGCGCAGGTCCATGGGATCATCGAGCCGGCCCCGGAACGGGCGATATTCATCGTATGCGGCCACGAGCCGGTCGATTTGGTCGGCCCGGTCCGGGAACCTGTCCTTGAGGGACGCGATTTCCTCGGCCCGGCGTGGCGACTTCGCCTGCATCTCCAGGACCAAAGCGATTTGTTCCTCCGTCACGTTGAGTTTGTCCAACTGCCGCCTGGCCTGGTCGTAGCGCTCGTTGAGCCCTCCCTCGGTCGTGAGCCTGTCGAGGACATCCGCCAGGTCCTTGTATTTCGCGATGTAACCGGTCAGCAGGTCGAGATGTTCCTCGGAGCCGAGAAAATCCGCCACCGCCTTTTGCAGGGCCTCGCCGTTGAGCTTGATCCAATCACTGCGGTTGGCCCTGATTCGTTCGAGGTCGAGCCCTGCCGCCGACAGCTTTCCCTCGAGGCCCTCGATTTCCGCGTAGAGTGCATCACGTTTCCCCTGGAACTGCTTTCGTTCCCGGTAGACTGAGGCCAGTTCCTCGAGGATTTTCAGCCGGTTCGGATCGCCCTGGGCGAATTCCGTGAGGTCCTCGCCGCGCTGCAGGGCGCGCATGATCGTCGCCGGGTTGACATTCTCGGCGAGCAGGTTGCTCAAAGCCGTCTCATACTGTTCCCTCTTGTCTCGCGTTTCCTTGCTGGCCAGGGGCATCTGGATTTCGAAGCGCGTGTTGCCCTGCGGGCGCCAGACGAGGTTCTGGATATTGAGCGGGTCGATACGCCGGCGCAATACCTGGATCATCCGTTGAGCCAGGTTCCTCTCCTCGTCGGCGCTGAGACCCTCGGTATCGATGGCGTAGATCAGGCTGGTTCCACCGGCCAGATCGATTCCCGGTTTCAGCGTCTCGCGGGGTGGGAACAAGGCCAGACCGGCCGCCACGACCAGAACGAGAATCAGAATGAATTTCGGCAACAGATTTCTGCTCATAATGGTTTCCTACCCAGACAGTTTCAAGTATGAAGTTTCAAGTCTGAAGACCTCGCGCTTCACACTTTGAACTTCAAACTTCTTTTTCGTCCTGCGAGAGGTTCTTGTTGATCGCCGACGTGCTCACCCGTATCTTCGTATTACTCGACTCATCCACTTTAAGAACGACTTCATCGCCCTTGACGTCGGCAACGACGCCATAGATCCCGCCGATCGTCCGGACGCGGTCGTTCTTCTTGAGCGACTGAACCATCTGCTTGTGTTGCTGCTGTTGCTTTCGCGGCCCCCTCAGCAGCAACAGATAGATTACCACAAATATGGCGATCATCGGCAGCAGGCTCGTCCACAGGGGCCCTCTGGTCTGGGGTTGTTGTGGTCCCGGGGGTGAGCCGTCCTGCACCGTGGTCGTTGCCTCGCCGCCGGTGTCCACGGGCTCCGAGCCGATCCGGGAGGGGGCCTGCGCCGAGTCTTCCTGCGCCAGTATCCACGTGTTTTCCATGATAGATTCCTTTCTTATACGCCAACGAAACCGTATAGGGTATATCAGGAGAGCGAAAATGTCAAATTCAAATGGGATTTCCGGCCTTGCACCGGGTGCGGCCGGCATACAGTGGCGGCTTCCGGCAACCTCCGGCGCGCGCTACGGACCTTCGCGAGCCTGCCGGCGAGACGCCGGCAGGAAGTTTGGCGCTTTGAGGCCACCGGCGGGGAGGATCGTAAGTATGGGTCGGCGGCCC
>CAYFUB010000287.1:0-3955 GCA_964346195.1 uncultured Pirellulales bacterium | reverse complement strand
GATCGGGATCAGCTACCATCGCTCGAACCCGGCGGAATCCCGGGCCCTCATCAGCGAGCCCGGCGGCACACAACGCTGGGTCAAACCCGGGGCGGAATTGGGCCGGCTGCGTGTCGCCAGGATCAACCGGGGCTCCATTCTGTACGAAGACGGTGCAGGCATGCAGGAGATGACGATGGAGACCGAGCCGGCACCGATGATGCCCGTGCAGAGCCTCCCGGAGTTGCCGCCGGCGGGCGACGATATCGGCCAGACCGCCGCCGTCGCCCACCGGGATGCACTCGGCGACGAATACGGGGAGGAGACGCGTGCCGTCGAGGTCGCCAGGCCCGCCGTGCCGATAGAGGAACCCGCCGTCGCGCGGGTCGATCCGCCTGAGGCAAGTCCAACACCGGGCAGAAGACCACGGCCGGTGCGGCCGGTCGCCCGGAAAGAATGAGGGTCGGGGACGGAGCAGGCACAGGTCGCGGAGACCCGGATTGAGCGGCAGCTTCACCAGGCCGTGCAGGCTGTCGCCGGGGTTGCCGGGCAGGAACAAACAGACTCCAGGAATACGATGGTGACGATCAGGGATGACAGAAACCCGTGGTACGAGAGGCTGGCGACAGGGCTTGCTCTCGTTGCCGTCTTGCTCGGCGGCTGCCGCACGTCGCCGGTCCCGCCGCCGTCGGCCGCAGGGCTCCGGGAGCACACGTTTCGATTGCAGGAGATCACGGCCGAACAGGGCCGAGTTTTTCTGGACGCTGTCGGTCTGGACGGGTCCTCAGCCGGGCCTGAGCCCAATACTCTGCTTGTCGGCGGCTCGCCGGAGGAACTGGAGAGGGCCGCCGTCATTCTCGGGCTCGTCGATGCCAACAGCCCCTACGTGATTCAAGAGCTGGCCCCGGCCCAGGCGGTCCGGACGCTGCCGTCGAACGACCAGATCGCCGAGTCGATTGGTCAGGTGGTCATCGGGACCTTTGCCGCGCCGCCGGCGCCGGGGCCGCGGGCGCGGGCGATCATCGATGTCTGTGGGGAATCCGTCCTGGCGGTTGTCCCGGCTCGGCTCTGGCCGGATGTGCGAGCGGTGGTCGAGTCCGGCGGAAGGGCCATCCGGCAGCGGCGGGAGGACAGGGGCACAGGCGAGCCGGACCGTGCGCCCGTAGCGATAATGCCGGACGACCAATCCCCCGCTCCCGGTCCCCTGCGGGCTGAGCCAAGGCCGGTGGAGTTGCTCCAGCCACCGCCCGGACGCGCCGCCGCAGGCGGGTCAGATGCACAGGTGCGGCCTGAACCGAACGCCGTAGCGGATGATGCAGGCCGCTCACCGCCAGAGTCTCGCCCAACAGGGAGGATTGTCCCCGTACGCAGGCCGGGACCAGACCCGAACGCCGGCACCGCGCCGACCATCGAGAAGAGCGCGGTCAGGCCCGCCGATGGAGACGGCAAGACGCCTTCCGCCGTTGGTGGGCGTCTGCAGGTTCCACTTGATAACGGCGATGACATCCTGGAGGTCTCCTTGCCCGAGAGGATCGGTCTGATCCAGTTGATCGACCTGGTGGGCGAGTACCTGCATCTGGACTGCGTGTACGATGCGGAGAAGATCGGCTATCAGGCCGTCACGCTCAAGCTGCACAGCAAGCTGCAAAGCGAGATCCGGGTGAAAGACCTGTACTCCCTGCTGGAGACCATCCTCAAGTTCAAGGGCCTGGTGATGACCCGGCAGGCGGGCAACCTGGTGACCATCGTCCCGGTGACGGAGGCCCTCGACGTGGACCCCGAGCTGGTGGACCCGAATACGAAGTCCGTTCAGGCGGGCAACGTGGTGGTCACCCGGGTGTTCCAGCTCCGGCACGTGGACGTATCCAGCGTCGCGAATCTGCTCCAGAACATGAAGCTGGGCGTGGCCGTCTCGCCCATCGAGGCCAGCCAGACGCTGTTTGTCACCTGCTACGCGCATCGCATGGGCCGTATCGCGCAGCTCGTTGACATGGTGGACCAGCCGGGCAGGCCGAAGGAGTTTCGCTTTCGACAGCTCAGGTACACGGTGGCGACCGCCCTCACTGAGAAGATCCTCGGCCTGGCGGAGGAGCTGCGCGATATCCCCATCACGATTGCCGCATCATCCCCGGATGTACCGGAAGCGCCGTCCCGCCTGCCCCGCCGCGCCAAGCCTCCGGCCGAACCCGGCGCTGCGGCAACACCGGCCGCACCCGGCGTCTACCTGGACGTGGACGGCAGGACCAACCGCATCCTGATGATCGGCGCGCCCGAGCAGCTTGAGGTCGTGGAGGAGCTGATCGATGCCCTGGACATCCCCGAACAGGATGTACGCACTCTCAGCGTCTATTACATCAGGCACATCGACGCGGCCGAGGTGATGAGCAAGCTCGAAGACCTGGGGCTCATCAACAAACCGGCGGCCGTCAGGCCGGGGCCGGCCAGAGCCGGTCAGCCCGCTGAGCCGCCCGCCGTGCACGAAGCGCCGGACGAGCAACTGCAAGTCGTGTTGCTGGAGGCGACCAACGCCCTGCTGGTGAACGCCACGCCGGAGCAACACAACCGTATCCAGGCGATTCTCGATTACGTCGATATGTCGCCGCAGGACCTGCGAACGTTGCAGGTGTACGAGATCGAGCACGTCGAGGCGTCCGAGGTAATGGATACGCTGGAGCAACTGGGGGTCGTCCGGACGGCCGGCAGTGCGACCGGGCGACTGACCACGGCCCCGCCGGGCGGTGCCGCTGCGGCCCGAACGCCGCCCGCCGAGGATGAGACGCCGCAAGGGGTCGTGCTGGCGGGGATCAACTCCCTGCTCGTCCGCGCCACCGACAGCCAGCATGCCGGCATACAGTCGGTGATCCGACACATCGACGTGGAGGCGCGCGAGGAGACGATCCCTTACGAGGTCTACTTCCTGGAGAACCAAGACCCCGAGCAATTGGCCGAACTGCTGGGCAAGCTCGTCCAGGACACGGTGAGAGACAAAGAGGGGAAGGTCGAGAAGGTCGTTCCGAAAACCGAGGAACAGATTGTCATCGTCCCCGACAAGACCACTTTCGCACTGATCGTGTACGCCAGCCGCAAGAACCAGGAGTGGATCGCGAAACTGGTCGCCCAGCTCGACAAGCGCAGGCCCCAGGTGCTGATCGACTGCACGCTGGTCGAAGTGACCAAGAACGAAGCCTTCAGCTACGACCTCAACGTCCTGCGCAGCTGGCCCGACTTGTCCGGCACCGCGCCCGTGACCGGCACGGAGCCCAACGTCCTCGGCAGATTCGTCCAGTGGGGCAGTGGGAGTCTGACCGCTTTCTATGGAGACAACGAGGTCCAGGCACTCCTGAAAGCCATGCAATCGAAGAACTACGGGCGCGTGCTGGCCAAGCCCAAGCTGCTGGTCAACGACAACGAGCAGGGCAAGATCGAGACCAAGGACACGACCTATGTCGAGGTGACCTCGTCGATTCCCGTTACGTCCGGCGCCGCCGGCAATCAGACGAACCTGGTTCAGACCTCCGTCAACTACAACCCGTACGAGGCCGGGATCACGCTGGATATCACGCCGCATATCAGCGAAGGCGACCTGCTGCGGCTGGACATCGTGCTCACGCGGTCCGACTTTCTCAAAAGTCTCCCGACGAAACCGCCGAATACCAGGTCCAACAAGGTGGACACGGCGGTCACGCTGCCCAACGGCAGTACCGTCATCCTGGGCGGCCTGATGAAGATGAACCAGAACAAGGGCGGCTCGAAAGTGCCCATCCTGGGCGATCTGCCTTGGGTCGGGGGCCTGTTCCGGAGCATGAGCAACGAGGACACGCAGAGCAAGCTCTATGTCTTCGTCAAGGCGGAGGTCATTCGACCCGCCGGCCTCACGCCGGGCATGGAGGAGTTGGAAGCGATCTCCGCGAAGAATCGGCAGGCTTTCGAGCAGCATGAGCTGGAGTTTCAGAAGTACCAAAACGTGCCCGGCGTC
>CAYFUB010000286.1:0-3447 GCA_964346195.1 uncultured Pirellulales bacterium | reverse complement strand
ACGAACGGGAGAAACGTCTCATCCGGAGGCCAGATTCCTTCGAAGCTCAGGACAGGCTCTTCGGCTTCGCCTCAGGATGACTGAGTCTGTGCCGCGCAGGAATTTTCCATAATCCGTATTATGCGTTTGAGAAGGGTTCCCAGGACGCGGTCTGCGTGTTTGGGGAGCCCAACCCTCTTCGCGCCGGCCTTGGGCCTCCGGTCGGAATGACAAGAAGCGAGAATGAGCCGGAATCTGCCACCGAGTGCCGACCGCACGTCTCGCAGATTCTTTTGATTTTTTTCTGGACAAGCGAAGGACTTGCGTTATACTGCAGCCACGAAAAGGCGGGGTAGTTCGCCTGAGAATTTCGGCTTGATACGACAGCGAGATCGGCACCATTGAAAAGCCCGTGCGGCCGCCCGGCTCAGGTGCAGTCTACGCCGGGGCGAGCAGCCTGCAGCGTTCTCCCGCTCGGATGGTAACGTCGTGCGCCCGGCGCTAAGCTTGTACGCGCCGGCTGCGGAATCGGTGCAACCGGAATGAACCAGGAAGGAGGAAAGATCGGATGAACCAATCAGTTCTCACTTGCTTGGCCCTCGCCGTGACGGTGACGTCCGTCGCGACGGCGGAAGTGCAGGTCAATGTCCGGGCCAGCGGCGCGCAGGCCAATGCCGCAGTTGCCGTGGATGGCAACGGGGTCTCGGTGGTCGTCTGGAGCAGCTACTTCACCACGGCGGGCCGGTCCAATGATATTTTGGCCCGCCGGCTCGATCCCAATGGGATGTTCATCGGGGATGAATTCCAGGTGAACGGGACGAGTGAGGGCAACCAGACGGAGCCGACCGTCGCGATGGACCGCACGGGTAATCTCGCCGTCGTCTGGCAGGGGGCCGGCCTCGACGACGAGGATGTTTTCCTGCGGCTGTTCGACCCGAACGGCCGGGCCCTCACGGACGACCTGCTCGTCAACCTGGACACGCCCGGCCGCCAACTCTATCCGAATGTTGCCAGGAGTGATCGCGGCACACTTGTCGTGGCCTGGGAAAGCAGGACTGCCGCCGAGGAGGGTGACGGATTCGTGATCTGCGCCCAGCTCTTCGATTCGGGCGGGGCCGCCCTGGGCGGCGAGATCATTGTCGATGATCCTTCCCACGACTGTCGGTATCCGGACGTCGCCATGGACGGCACGGGCGGGTTCGTCGTGGCGTGGCTGCGCGAGACAGGTACCGATGCAATCATGGCCAGGCGCTTCGATCCCAACGGCGTGCCCGTCGCGGAGCCGTTTCAGGTCAGCACCGCAGGTATTTCGTCCATCACGCGACCCTCGATCGCCATGAACTCGTTCGGGCGTTTCGCACTTGCGTGGGACGGCGACCCGAACCGCGCCAGTGAGGATGATATCCACGTTCGCCTGTATGAGCCCAACACCGCCCCGGTCGACGAGCCGTTCCTCGTTAACACGATCCGCCTCGGCGCGCAACAGTGGCCCCGCGTCGCAATCAACGATGCAAACGAATTCGTTGTCGTCTGGGAGCATGATACGGGAGACCCGGACGTCGCGACGGAGGTTTTCGCCCGGCGCTTCGGCAGCGACGGCGGGCCCATCGGCGAACCGTTCCAACTCAATACGCAGGTGTTGGACAAGCAAAGACGCCCCGATGTGGCGCTGGCCGACGGCGGCTCGCTCATCGCGACATGGGAAAGCAACGGGCAGGACGGCTCCGGGTACGGTATCTTCGCCCATGTCGAGCCGAAGGAATCAACACGCCTCGATAACTCGAACTGACTGTGTTCCGGCCTGATGGGCCGAACTCTATAAACGCCGGTGAAAGGCGGAGGAGTAGTGCGGTAGGTGACAGCGTCAAGCGGTCCCCGACGCGACGGATCGCGTCGGGGACCCCAAGCGAGCTTGGCGACGGGTCTCTTTGGAGGCAGGAAGCCTTGCTCAGGCCTTCGGCTTCGGCGCTGTCACCCCGCCGATTGTATCATCCGATGAAGGATTCCGCTCTCGTCGGCATCGGCAGCCAGGTGAGACAATCACAACATTCTTCGGCGGCGCAGCCAGGAGACCATGCCGATGCCCAACGCACCCAGCAGGACCGCGGCCGGGGCCGGGATGACACAGACGGGCGGTTTCACCCCAATGCAATTCAGTGCCACGACGGCGTCGAGGTCGTACCCTTCGAACTGCCCGCTGTCATCGATACCGACGAACCTGATAGAGTCCAGGCACGACAGGCCGGGATAATCCGACAGGTCAAGGCCGGCGCTGTTGGTGACTCGTCCCAGGTAGGTGCAGGGGCCGTCCTTCGAGCGCCCGTAGACATTGACCGAGGCGCCGCAGTCTCCCGCCTCGTAGATCCACAGATCGTCGCCCACGCCGTCGAAAACCCGGTCGTCGGTGAAGGCCAGGATCAGTTCCTCCGGCGTGTCGATTGAGACAGACAGGCCGTCTGGGGCTCCCAGGGCAGCGGAGGGCGGCCCTCCGGCGCTGGAGGAGCCGGCGGGCTGACTGAAAGAGACCACGGCATCCGGCCACGACGTCGATGCACCGAAGCACGCCCCGCTGGCCACGATTGCCATCAAGAAGAGCGTGACTTTCGCAAGTCTTGCATCCATATGTGTCCCTCCCAAGAAATAGAACCTGCTTTGTCGGACAGACCTGATGGTCTGACGCGAATATTCTGTGACTATGGTCACGTTTGTGGCGCGGGACAATGGGCAGAATACGCATTCATACAGTAGGGCAATGCCCAACCTGTCACTACCGACGTGCAGGGCGGTATGGATAGGTAGACAAAAGAGGTGAGACGCGGCGATCTGGCCGCAAACGTCTGGCAGACCGATGAGCCTGTCGCCCCGGCGCAAAGCGTGCCGATGAGCGGCCGACTACAGTGGCAAGCACGACGTAGAGCATGTGTCATCTGCCGCCTATCGGCTGGCTCAGCCCGTGCGCCGGCACAGCGACTTCGAAGGCGGTGAGCTGGTACCCGCCCAGGTCTGTCGTCCGGCGCGTCGCGTGCAGGCGCACGTAGCGTGCCCGATGTCGAACATAGCTACCACATGAAACCGGGCGAGCTCGACCGGGTCCGCGAGTTGCTTGGGAACACTATATAGCGGTCCATCGGGTTGCGGTCGGAATCCGGCGGCAAAGAGCACACGAACCGGGAAGAGCCGGCTGGGGCGCGCTCTGTCATATCGAGTCCCGAAGCCGCTGCGCGGCGGGTGTCGGGAAGAAAACAGGCCTCCAGCGCGTTCTGTCTGTAAGCCACTACATTTGCCGTATTTAGGGCCATTTGTGCTGTTCCCGGTTAAACCTATTTTCTTAGGCGTCGCCAAGCCGCTGCGCGACCGGTGTCAGGAAGAAAATGAGCCCGCACAGCGCTTTTGGCACAAGGGCTTATGATTCAGGCACTTGCAGCCATTTCTGCTGCCCTTCTCAAAACCTGTTTTCTTCGAGGGTGT
>CAYFUB010000285.1:0-2952 GCA_964346195.1 uncultured Pirellulales bacterium | reverse complement strand
GCTCAGGGTCACGGGCTCGCTGCTTATCGGCATCTTCGTGGCCGCGCTCGTCGCGGCCCTGCTCGGCTACGTGGACCGGCCGGCGGCCTGGTTCTCATTGGACTGGCCGGTCGGGAAGATCGCCCTGCAACTCGATATTGCGGGCGCGTTGAAAATCAGCCTCTGGGGCAGTATCTTCACGCTGATGTTCATCGACATGTTCGACAGCGTCGGCACGCTCGTGGCGTGCTGTGAGAAAGCGGGCCTGCGGGACGAGAGCGGCCAGATCAAGGGACTGGACCGCCTGCTGGGCATCGACGCAATCGCCACGATGGCCGGTGCCTTGTTGGGAACCTCGACCACAACGTCCTACGTGGAATCCGCCGCCGGAATCGCGCAGGGCGGCCGCACGGGCCTGACGTCCGTGGTCACCGGCGGCCTGTTCGTGCTGGCCTTGTTCTTCGTCCCGGTCATCGCCGTCGTGCCGGGCTATGCGACGGCCCCCGCGCTGCTCGTGGTGGGCTTTTTCATGATGAAGGAAGCCCGCAAGATCAGCATCCGCAAGGTGGACGAGTTGGTCCCGTCCCTGATCATCGTCGTCATGATTGCCGTCAGCTATCAGATCAGCACGGGTCTGGCGCTCGGTTTCGTCTCTTTTACGGCTCTGAAGATCCTGTTCGGCCGGTACCGGGACATCCGCCCGGCCATGTGGCTGATTGCCGGCTTGTCGCTGGCGTTTCTCGTGGTCCGCTGGCTGCCGAAAGGATCGTGAAACGGTTAAGGTTGCGGAGCTCGTTTGTAGTGTGCTCGTAAGAGCATAGAGAAGGAAACGCCTTACGGCGTCACTACCAACGAAACGAGCCGCGCAGACATTCAACGATGGACGAGTTGACATGAAGGAGTATTACGATGGGCAAGATCGGAATTGGCGTGAACATGGAGTTCATCCGGCATGCGGACAAGCCCTTCGAATGGGGCGTGAACAAGGCGGCGGAACTGGGCTATGAGTACATCGAGCCCTGGGTCCACTTGGGCCGGGAGCTGATGAGCGAGGCGGGATACTACATGACGCTTTCGATGCTCGACGACCCGTACCGCGTCCGGCGGATTTGTGAGAAGGCGGGCGTCAAGCTCTCGGGCCTGTCGTCGCACACCCCGCTGTGCCGGCCCGACGTCAGTGGCAACTACCTCAAGCAGGCCATCCGCTTCGCCGCCGAGTGCGGGGCGCCGGTCGTGAACACGGACGAAGGTCCCAAGCCCCCCTGGACCACGGAGCAGGAAGACCACGTCCTGATGAAATACACGCTGACCGAGGCGGCCGCCTTCGCCGAAAACCGCAACATCCTGATCGGCATCGAGCCGCACCAGCAGTACAGTAAGACCCCGGCCGGCCTGGACCGCATTGCCGGTCTCGTGAATTCGGCGGCCATCGGCATCAATTTCGATACGGGCAATTCCTATCTGAGCGGCAACGACCCCATCGAGTGGCTCGAACACGTCCGGGACAGGCTGGTCCACCTCCACGCCAAGGATATCTCCATCCAGCACTCGGAGGCCGAACGCGGCAAAGTCACGGGCACGCCGGCCGGCTGTGCGTGCGGGGAAGGCGTCGTCGACTGGCAGAAGGTCGTGGCCGTCTGCAAGAAGGCCCCGCGCGACATCGTCCTGAGCGTCGAATGCGGCACCATCGACCAGGCCGAGCGAAGCATCAAGCACCTCAAACAGTTTGTCTGAGACGCGCACGAACACGAGCGACTGCGGGAGATGGACACATGGGCAAGATGAACGTGCGATCCGTGGTGGCGCTGGTCACCATGCTTATCCTGTCGACCGGCTCTCTCATGGCACAGGCAGTACAGCCGCTTCAGGTCACGGTAGACGCGAACAGCATCTGGATACAGGCGGGCAAGTCTCCTGTGGTCCAGTATCGCTACGGCGATGTCCCGTTCAAGCCGTACGTCGAGGAACTGTACACGCCGAGCGGGCTGAATGTCCTGCTCGATGCGCCGCCGGACCATCTGCACCATCACGGGCTGATGTTCGCCGTCGCCGTTGACGGTGTGAACTTCTGGGAAGAGACCGCCACGGCCGGCAGGCAGGAGACTCAGGGGCCTCTCGTCACCATCCTGCACGACAGGGATGGTGGCGGACCCAGTGCCGGGTTCTGCGTGGGTCCAGCCTGGGTCAAGACGACCCCGAACTCCCGCCTGACCTACTTTTACGAGGCACGTACGATCAAAGCTTGCCAGGTTGGCAAGCTGGGGGCCACGGTGATCACCTGGCAAAGTGAATTGTACGATGCTTTGTCCCGGCGGGCGCCCAGGGTCCTCTCCGGGTCGCACTACTTCGGACTTGGCATGAGGTTTGTCCGGTCGATGGACGGAGGCGCGTTTCTCAATGCCGATGGCAAGGAGGGGACAGTCTTTCGCGGCGAAGAGAGGCTCGTTCAGTCGAACTGGTGCGCGTACACGGCTGCAGTTGACGGCAAACCGGTGACCGTCGCCATGCTTGGACACCCCGACAATCCGCGCCATCCGACGACGTGGTTCACGATGGCCAAACCGTTCGCCTATCTGTCGGGGACGCTGAATCTCCACGAGGAGCCGCTGTCCATAGGTGTTGGGAAACAACTTCTGTTGCGGTACGCGGTCATTGTGTGGGACGGCAGGGTCGGCAAGGACCGCATCGACGAGGCATACCACTGGTTCACGAGCGAGTATCCGGCGCCCCCTCCAATCTACCCAGTCGCCACAGAAAGCGATCCGAACAGGTGAATTCATCGAGAAGATCGAAGGACGAAAACACCATGAAGGAAATCAGAGAGAACACCGGAGAGAAGATGACGCGGCGCCGGTTCATGCATGGTGCCGGCGCGGTGGCTGGAGCGGCATTCGTGGGAGTGACACAGGGGCCCTTTGTCGGCAGGGCCAAGGGCGCCAACGAGCGGCTTGGGATTGGGTTTATCGGCTGCGG
>CAYFUB010000284.1:0-2821 GCA_964346195.1 uncultured Pirellulales bacterium | reverse complement strand
CAGCGGCTGCGCGACTCCTAATGAAGTAGGCGTACCCACACCTGTCATGCTGAACGAAGTGAAGCATCTGGCCTATGACCGGGAAGCCAACGGCGAGTGCGACGGGTGCACCTTGTTCGGCGGCCAGATCCTTCGCTGCGCTCAGGATGACAAGAGATGCCGATGTTTTCATTTCCGACACCCGCCGCCCAGCGGCTTCGGGAGTCGATATGACGGACGCGCCCCGGATGGCCTTCTCGGGGTCCGTGTGGGCTGTGACACCGTATCGTGACCGCACCCGGCGGTTTGTGTTGGTCCCCTTGGTCTGTCGCACGGAGTGCCGCAGCACGTTTCTTTGGTCACATGCCTCGGCACCGTCCTGCGCGCACAGCCACTGCAGGCAACGTGGTGGCGTTTGGTGCTGCCGTGGAGAAGGCGGCCCGGATGTTCTTTCGCAGCAGGGCCGTCTTGGCAACTTTCCAATGTGGCTCCTACGTCGAACAGGCTTGCCGGCCCCTCATAGCAGGCGTCGCTTTCGTGTTGCTCAAGCCGAGCTGGCGCAGGGTCGCGGGCAAAGGGCCGTGACGGCCGGCCATCGGTCGGATGCCAGGATCATTCATCTCGCTGGAGGCCAGGGTGGAACTGGCAGGACGATGGGTCGCGTCATTGGGCGCGGGGTTAGGAAATTCCTTACGTTCGGAGACGGGAAAATTTCTCAGTTTCCCCGTTTTATCTTGTGGACAGGGGTTTGGCGGCCGGATATTCTCGTAGCTTTGTAAAGGGGTACACTTTCATCTCTCGGAGTCTACACCTTCCATAAGAACAGAGGGATAGCGCGTTTGCAGGCCCGTTGGGCCGAAGGAGAAGAACAGGTGGCAAAGGGCACGGTAAAATGGTTCAATGCGGACAAGGGATTCGGTTTCATTGCTCCGGACGAGGGCGGCGACGATTTGTTCGTGCACCACTCCGAAGTCAGGACGCAAGGCTACGCCTCGCTGAATGAGGGGCAGAAAGTGGAGTTCCAGGTCGGGCAGGGGCGCAAAGGCCCATGCGCGACCAACGTCGTTCCGAGCTAAAGGCAACGATGCCGGCAGTGAGTCAAAAGGCCCCGTCCAACAGACGGGGCCTCCTCTATGCGCCGTCGGAGAAGCGAGGGCGGGCGTGGATTCCCAAAGGTGGCCTCTCGCGTCTTGGGTCGTCGCTCTGTCTCGCCTGTTCCGGGGATTCACTGTTGGCAGAACACTGGCGCCATTGACTGTGGCCGGCGGATGAGGATAATGCAGGGTTTTGCGAGAGCGTCATCCGTTGACGGTCGGAGTTCTCGCGAGTGCGGTTGCTATAGATGTATGCGTTGGCGGCCATTTCTGTTTCCCTGCTGGTCTTGGTCGGCCTGCTGCGAATACGAGTCAAGATCGGGTTGGCGATGCTGGTCTCGGCGTTCGTGCTGGCCGTGTCGCTGCGCGTAACGCCGGTGCAGATGTGGGACCGGCTGGCGGCGGAGTGGCGCGAGCGACCCCTGACGGAGACGACGCCGTATCTGTTCGTATCGCTCACGGCGCTGCTCTTGCTGGTGAACGTGGTGGGGGAGGCGATGGGGCAGATCGGGCTGTCGGCCCGGCTGGTGCCGGCGATGCATGGGCTGTTTCGCAGCCGCCGGGTCGCGCTGGCGACAATCCCGCTGATGATGGGCATGCTCCCGACGCCCGGCGGCATCATGCTCTCGGCCCCGATGGTCCGCGCGGCAGGCGATAAGATCGGCGTCGAGCGCAGCCGGTTGGCCGCGATCAACTTCCTCTTTCGGCACCAGTGGGAGCCGGTCTGGCCGCTGTTCCCGGCGGTGCCGCTGATCCAGAACATGCTGGGCGTGTCCGCCGGCCGGCTGGTGGGCCATCACCTGGCATTGAGTGCCGCGGGCATCGTCGGCGGCGTGGTGTTCCTGTTGTTGGTCGGCATCCCGCCGCGACAAGCCGAGCACATGCCGGCTCAAGGCGGCGTGCGGTCGCACGCACGGGATTTCGTGCACGCCTTCTGGCCGATCCTCTTCACGGCCGCATTGTACGTGGGTCTGGATGTCCCGCCGGCGGTGGGGATCTTCCTCGCGATTGTGGGCCTGCTCTTGCTGCACCGCGTGAACGCGCGCCGCTGGGTCGGCATCTTCCGGGCGGCCCGGGAGCCGGACGTGGTCCTGCTCCTGTTCGGAGCGCTATGGTTCAAGCTGACCCTCGAGTCGAGCGGGGCAGTGGCCAGCGTGGTGGCATTCTTCGAGCAGATGCACATGCCGCCGCTGCTGGTATTATTCGTGCTGCCGTTCCTGGTCAGTTTCAGCACGGGAGTTACAACGCCGACGGTGGCGATCACGTACCCGTTCCTCATGCCGTTCATTCAGACCAGTGACGGCGTCGCGCTGAACATCGAGACGCTGGCATTCGCCGGGGTGGTCTTTGGGTTGGCCATCAGCCCCATTCACCTGTGCCTGGCGCTGTCGGCGAGCTACTTCGACGCGCCCTTGCCGCGCATCATCATCAAAGTACTGCCGGCGGCCCTATGCGTCGCGGCTACGGGCTTCGCAATGGCGCTGCTGGCGCATTAGCACGGAATGGTAGTCATACGGATTATGAATAATTCTCGCGCCCCGTGTGTCATCCCTTCGGCTACGCTCAGGGCAGGCTCCGAACGAAGCGCAGCGCAGTGAAGGGGTTCCCCAAACGCGAATGATTGCGTTTGGGGGCCCCAACGATCTGGGTTACGAACGGGAGAAACGTCTTATCCGGAGGCCAGGTCCTTCGGCTTCGCCTCAGGATGACTGAGTCTGTGCCGCGCAGGAATTTTCCATAATCCGTAT
>CAYFUB010000283.1:0-2913 GCA_964346195.1 uncultured Pirellulales bacterium | reverse complement strand
TGGGGAGGCCCATACGTCCCCTTCTCGACGCGGGCGGCGGGACGTCGAGCAGCAACCGCCGCGGAGTTGATGGGAAGCTAGTCACGAATCAAGCTCTGACCCCGTGGCTCCCCTTTTTCTCTAACGTTTTCCTTGACGTGGCGTCTCAATAAGAATAACATGGTGTTGTATCAAAGCGAGTGGCAGGACGTGGGAAGGCACGGCACTGTTTTGATTCGCACTGATGCTTCGCTCTCGCTCCTGCCCGTAGGTTCTTCTGGATTGTGATAGGAGGAAGAGACATGCGAGCGAGCAATGGCAGACTGCTGGCGGGTGTGTTTCTGGCGTGCTGGACAGGCTGGGTGATTCCGGCGGAAGCCGCCGTCCTCACGGTGGACCCCCAGGGCGGCGGTTTCAAGACGATCCAAGAGGCCCTCGACGCCACTGTCACCGGCGACACCATCCAGCTCGTCGACGGCACCTATGCCGGAGCGGGAAACGTCACTCTCCACTTTGGCAGCAAGACTATCACCCTGTGCAGCCTGAATGGTCCGGCCCATTGCATCGTGGATTGCGGGGGAACACGCCTGGTGGACGGCCCAACGGGGACCATCAAGGGCATTACGGTCGTCAATAGCCAGCAGATAACCATCTACGCGGACGATTTCACACTCGAAGACTGCGTCTTCGAAGGCTCTGGGCAATACAACCAGCCCTTGCTGGATGTCTATCACTGCCGGCCCACTATCGCGAACTGCACTTTCAGAGACCGCTCGGGAAGTGATGGCGGAGTCATGGTCTGCCGGAGCGCCAGTCCCACGATTCGAGGGTGCATCTTCGAGAACAACGCCGCCAGCCTGGACGCCGGCGCCATCCTGAACCTGCGTGGAAGCTGCCCGGTGATCACCGAATGCCGCTTCGTGAACAACTCCTGCCAGGATGACGGCGGGGCCATCGCCAACTATGACCAGAGCTATCCTATCATTGTCGCCTGCACGTTCGAGCGGAACCGCTCGAACGACAACGGCGCAGCCATCTTCAGCCGGTCGGGAAGCTGCCCGAGAATCGTATCCTGCCTTTTTGCCGGCAACCGTGCCCGTGCCAATGGCGGCGCGCTCAGCAACCGCGAGAATGCCGCCGTCATTGTCAATTGTGTCTTCACCGGCAACTCGGCCCACGACAACGGCGGCGCGCTCTACTGCGAGCAGGCCGACGAGCCGCCCACCCTGCTCAACTGCACGCTGGTGGGCAACGACGCCGAGCTGGAAGGCGGCGCCATCTACTGTGAGGGCCGCACTAATCCCAACCTGCTCAACTGCATCCTCTGGGCCAACCGGGACGAAACCGGAGGCGGCGAGACCAGCCAGATTCTCGCCGCCGCCCCGACCCTCCGCCATTGCTGCGTCCAGAACTGGACCGGACAATGGGGCGGCGTGGGCAACAGCGGTCAGGACCCCCAGTTTGTGGATGAGGATGGACCGGACAACGTCGCGGGGACGGCCGACGACAACTTCCGGCTGCTGCCCGGCTCCCCCTGCATCGATGCGGGATTCGATGCGCCTCTGTCCGAGCCTTTCCTGACGGATTGTGACGGCTACCCCAGAATCATGGGCAGACTCATGGACATGGGGGCCTACGAGTATGTCGTTCCCCCCGACGCTGTGGCCCTGGAAACGCCCGCGTATCCCCGCCTCGACGAGAACATCATTGTCGTCAACGAGGCTCGAACCTGGTCGCAGACCGGGCCCGATGACTGGGTCGAATTGCACAATCCGACGGACCGGACAGTCCATATCGGCGGATGGCTGCTCACTGATCGACATGCGCCGGGACGCTATGAGATTGCCACAGGCACGTTCCTTGAGCCGCATGGATACCTGGTACTGTATGAGAACGAGCATTTCGGCAACCCGGCCGACCCCGGATGTCATCAGCCTTTTGCCTTGAGGAGGGAAGGAGATACTCTCTACCTGCGGTCAGGCTATAGCGGACTGCCGACCGGCCTGCGACACGAGCAGGAGCTTGAGTACTTGCCGCAGACCTCCTGCACGCTCGGGCGGCACATCAAGAGCGATGGGACGGTGGACTTCGTCCGCCTGAGCCTCCCCACGCCCGGCGAAGCCAACGCACACCCATGGGTCGGGCCGGTCGTCATCAGCGAGATTCTGTATTCCCTGAACACCCTCGGCGCCATCCGCGGATACATCGAGTTGTATAATAGAAGTAGTGCCTCCGCAGAGGTGTCGATAGTGACCGGCGATATCGCCAGTCCGCTCTTTGTAGAGGGCCCGGTCACCGTGCCTGCCCAAAGTCGGGTGTTGATTGCCGACAGGCCGGACCTTATGCAGGCGGCCTATGGTCCCGCCGTCCCGCCCGGCACAGAAATCTTCCGCATCCACACCCATATGGCATGGCTCGGCCACGCCAACCCGCTGTCGCTGAGGCGAGGACTCCTCACTTATGACACAGTGGCCTACGGGCACGGCTGGCTCGGCCTCACTTCCTGGCCAACGACCGCCGACGGCGAACCTCTTTCTGTGACCCGTATCGACCCGACCCGCTATGGCAACGACCCGAACAACTGGCAGGCCGCCGCGCCCTCCCCCGGCCAATAGCAGGGATTCCCCCGGTCTGTCCGCATCGTCCAACCGCCCAGGGACGCAGAAGACCCGTGCGCACGCGCCCACACACAGCCGTTCTTCCTTCCGGGTGAACTGAAG
The DNA here is from genome assembly GCA_964346195.1 of uncultured Pirellulales bacterium. GTDB lineage: Bacteria > Planctomycetota > Phycisphaerae > Sedimentisphaerales > Anaerobacaceae > PLanc-01. Next base: position 214 of record CAYFUB010000283.1, on the reverse strand, counting down.
GTGTCCGGTACGTTTTTTTCTGCACGCGTAACTTCTTGCCGGAAAAGAGCTTATCTGCTCTTACCCCGCCTGCCCATCGCCTGGGGTGCCATGCTGGAGGCCCCGGCCGGAGGCCGCGTGAAGCGTACCACGTGAAGCGTGAAGCGTCTGCGGCGGGGGCCAGTGCCGTCCCACGCAACCGCCGGACGAAACGAGCGCCGCCACCGCAACCGTG
>CAYFUB010000282.1:0-12506 GCA_964346195.1 uncultured Pirellulales bacterium | reverse complement strand
GCACCACGTAAGTGTCCACCATGAATCTTGGCGACGGCTATTCTCGTACCGTGAATTCGTATTCCCAGAGCCTGTCCTGTTCGGGGTCCACGACGTGACGACGGAGGAGAAAGCCGTCGGCCGTGACCTCGTACCCGAACCCCTCGCCGCTGAAGGGGTCTTTGGGCATATGATCGGGCAGCGACTCCGGCAATCGTCCCGTCTCGGCAAACTCGAGGTATACCGCTGCGGCGATCTTGATGGCGCTAGCATAGGCGACGGCCCGGGTGTGCAAATCATGTACCCTGGCGATCTGCGTGGGTGGGGCTGCCGACAGCCACAAGTCCCGATCCAGTGTGTCGCCAGCGTATCGGCCATCTAATTCCGCCCCGAGCCTCTCGATCTCCGCCTGCTTGAGTTCATAGGGCATGTCACTGTCCAGGACCGCTTGCACGCCGTCCTGGAACGGCTGACGCAGTTCCCGCGCCCGGGCGACGATCTCTTCGTCCGTCATGCTTGACGTCTCGGCCGGCCACATTTCCCTGACTTCCTCGAGCCGGGCCGTGTCTCGACGCAACCCATCCACTGCCAGTTGGAAGTCTCTGTACAGGACCCTCGTCAGTGAACGTGGTGTCCCACCAACCGCAGCAAGCTGTCCGCGCAGCCATTGCAGGGTTTTGGCTTGAGCCGGTTGGATGCTGAGTACGTCTTGCATCGTACCATGGGCGAACGTATCAATCGCAAGCGAGACGAGGAACACAATGAGCGTATCGTCGCCGATGTGTCGCGCTAATTGACGGATCGTCAGACACCGCGCCAGCGCCGCCCGGTCGCCGGCGTCGAACGCAAGCGTCCGGGCGTCCACGGCCAGAACGAACGCGAGCTGACGCACCTCGGTGAGCATCGTCATCGGGGCGTAACCTCCGTCCGGATGCGAGAGCCCCCACGTGCATTGAGGCATTTGCCCAGCCATCTCGGCAAGCCGAATCGTCTCGCGACAGTGCCCCAGATAGGCCCTTATCTTGTAGTCAGGCTCAGCGCCTCGCAAGACCGCGTTGATCATGTCCGACGTGCCTTCGTCAGCCTGTGGGCGCAGGAGGAATGCCTGATAGTACAGCAGGGCGGCGTTATCCGGGCTCGGCAGGGCCGCTTCCGGTGTCCAAGCCACGACCTCGGCGCCAGCCTTGCTGTATGTTTCCCGGGCGAGACGATCCTCCCAGTCGGCGGTGTAGCGAGAAAGCGCCTCCCGATCCAGGGAAATCACTTCGTTGGGATCCATGCCCGGAGGGGGTAGTAGAAATGGGGGGAGGCCGGCGGACGCGATGGCGCTGCCCAGTGTGACCAGGAGTAAGATGAATTCCGCTGTGCCGCCGTTGTTTCTGCATCTGTTCATGACCAATCTCCCCACCCTGGACCACCCGTGGCTCGCAACATGTTTCTCCACTCAGATGGACGCGTGAGCCCGGGAAATCGTCAATGCAAATTCCCCCGTTCCCGTTTTTCAAGCCAGACCGCTGGTCTTCACCCAAACACGACCTGGCCGATACCGGACCGTTTTGGTCGTTCGCTGCGGGTCATTTCAGGTCGAGGCGTTTGACGTGGACGAGTCGGTGTCCCAGCATGTCGACGGCGGCCTGGCTCTGCTCCAGGACGATGTAACCGATGAGTGGCTCGTATTGGCCGTCGTCGGGTTTCATCTCGACAAAGACCACTTCACTGAACACCGGGCGGAATCCCTCGATCTGGATGAGGACGGGGCCGCAGACCACGCCCTTGAGCGCGCTCTGATCGGCCGTCTCCATCTCGACTGTGCCGACCTCCCGGAGTTCACCGAGCCGCTGGCGCCACGCGCTCGGGAGAACCAGGTGCGAGGCACCCGTGTCGACCAGCGCGTCGCACTCGATCCTCTTCTCGACCTCGGACGGATTCTCTACGGTAATGAATGCCGCAACTCTTCCCATGCGCGAGCCTCCGTATGCGGATGCTGGCCTGTCTCAGGTACTGGCGACATCCGGCTTTCCCTGCATACACTACGATGATAGCACGTCCGGCGCGGCGAATCAACGGCATTTTCGGCTTTTGCGGACGGCGGGTCGTCAGTAGAATAGGCAGCGGTTAATGAGGCCGCCTCGTCGATGGTGAAAGGGCTCTATGGCACGGGAACGCTGGGGTAGCAGGTTGGGGATTATCATGGCGGTGGCCGGCAGCGCGGTCGGCCTGGGGAACTTTCTGCGTTTCCCGGTCCAGGCGGCCCAGAACGGCGGCGGGGCGTTCATGATTCCCTACTTCACGGCGTTCTTCCTGCTCGGCCTGCCGCTGATGTGGATCGAGTGGAGCGTGGGCCGGCTGGGCGGCAGTCTGGGCCACTCGACCGCCCCGGGCATGTTCCACACGCTGTGGCCGCGGAACCGCTTCATCAAGTATATCGGCGCCGTCGGGCTGTTCGGGCCGATTGTCATCTTTGTCTATTACATCTACGTCGAGTCCTGGCTGCTGGCGTACAGTCTCTTCGCCCTGCTGGGCAAGTACGATTCCTGTACGACGCAGGAGGCCCTGATGAACTTCCTCAAGGGTTATCAGGGCCTGGTCCAGAACGAGTATTTCTCGAGCCTGACGCCGGCCTACACCTTCTTTCTGGTCGCGTTCTGCCTGAACCTGGTGGTGGTGTATATGGGTATCCGCCGGGGCATCGAGACGGCGTGCAAGTACCTGCTGCCGATTCTGGCCCTGTTCGCCGTAGTGTTGCTGGTCCGGGTCCTGCTGCTGGGCGCCCCCGATCCGAGCCGGCCGGAAAACAACGTCGTCAACGGGTTGGGGTTCCTCTGGAACCCGAACTGGTCGGCCCTGAAGGAGGCCAAGGTCTGGCTGGCGGCCGCGGGCCAGATCTTCTTTACGCTCAGCGTCGGCATCGGCGTGATTCTCACCTATGCCAGCTACCTGACGAGGAAAGACGACGTGGCCCTGTCCGGGCTGACCTCGGCCGCCGCCAACGAGACGGCGGAGGTCATCCTCGGAGGCAGCATCATCATTCCCGCCGCCTTCGCCTTCTTCGGCGCCGCGGCGACGGCGCAGATCGCGCGGGAGGGGGCCTTCAACCTGGCCTTTGTCACCATGCCGCTGGTCCTCCAGAGGCTCGCTTTCGGCAACCTGTTCGGGTTCCTGTGGTTCGCGTTGCTCTTCTTCGGCGGCGTCACGTCGTCCATCTCGCTGGCCCAGCCGGCGATTGCCTTTCTCGAAGACGAGTTCCACTGGCCCAAGCACCGGGTCGTCGCCGTTTTCGGTTTCGTCACGTTCGTCATGTGCCAGGCGTGCATCTTCCTGATCGGCCGGGGGGTTATCGATGAGCTGGACTTCTGGGGCGGCACGTTCTCGCTGGTGGTCTTCGCCACCGTGGAGACCATCCTGTTCGGCTGGGCTTTCGGGATCGACAAGGCGTGGGCGGAAGTCCACCACGGGGCGTCCATCAACGTGCCGGGCTTCTATCGCTGGATCATCAAATACGTGACGCCGGTCTTTCTCCTGACGATTCTGTGCTTCTGGTTCTTCCAGAAGCCCATTGCACGACTCGCGGACCGGATTGGCGGGATCGGCCTGGCGCGGCCGCTGGAGATGCTCAGGCTGTGGATGGCGGATGTCGCGGACCTGTTGCTGATGAAGGACCGGGCGGCCGAAAGTGTGCCCTATATCTGGGCCACACGGGCCGGGCTCCTCGTGTTCTTCGTCGGCCTGATCGTTCTGATCTGGCTGGCCTGGCGCCGCAAACACAATTCGGGGGCTCTCTCATGACTCTCAGCGGCTGGATTTTCCTTATCATAAGCTGGTCTGTCATCCTGGGCCTGTTTGTCTTCTCGCTAACGCTGACGCTGCGTGCGACAAAACGGCACCCCGGGACCGAGCCGTTTGAGATCGAGCCACAAGAGCCACAGTGACGCATGCGGGGGATTACGATGGAAGATGAGTCCTGGAGTGTGAGCGAGGTCCTGGATTTCGCGATTGCGAGAGAGGTGGAGGCGATCGGCTTCTACCGCGCTCTGGCGGTGCAAACGGACGCCCCGGCGATGAAGAAGGTCTTCGAGGATTTCGCCCGGGAGGAGGAGGGACACCAGGCCAAACTCGAAGCGGTCAAGCGGGGCGAGTATTCGCTCGCGGTCGGAGGCGGTCCGGCGCCGGGTCTGGGGCTGGCCGAGTACCTCGTGGAGGGCGAGCCGACGCCGGACATGAGCTACCCCGACGCGCTGATCCTGGCGATGAGGAAGGAGAAGGCGGCGTACAAGCTCTACCTGGACCTGGCCGCCCTGGCGCAGGAGGAGGCGACGAAAAAGCTGTTCCTCGCGCTGGCGGGTGAAGAGGCCAAGCATAAGCTGCGTTTCGAGATCGAATACGACGACCGCATCCTGAAGGAGGATTGAGAAGCCGTCGCCCGTGTTCGTGTGCGGCCAGACGGCGCGAGGGCGACAAGCACATGAGAGGCAACGCCGTGCGGAGGTTCTGTCATCCTGAGCGCAGCGAAGGATCCGGGCATCGCATTAGATGTTTCTTGCGATGCGCTGCGGGCGTCCTATTCGGCGACCAGATGCTTCGCTTCGCTCAGCATGACAAGGGACGGCCGCCCCGCCACAAGATTTCGTCGCACATTCGGATTTCGTGCTTCGGATTTGGGTTTCTGTTGGGGAGATGATATGAGAACGTCGGTGATACTCTTGGTGGTTGTGGTTTGCACCGGCGGCATGGTCCGCGCGGGCGAGACTGAGCCGGTGTATCCGGGACGCGAGTGGATGACACAACCGCCGGCGCAAGTCGGATTGCTGGCCGACAGGCTCAAGGCTTTCGGCGATTACGTCGGCGGGTTCGGCTGCGTCGTCCGGCACGGGTACATGGTCTACACCTGGGGCGACGCCTCCCGGCGGATGGACGTCGCCTCGGCGGCCAAGCCGGTGTATGCGCACCTGCTGTTCAAGGCGGTCGAGGACGGGCGAATTTTCAATCTCGACGAACCGGTCTGCCGGTGGGAGCCGCGGCTGAAGGGCATCAATGCCTCGCTGGGCCACAAGGACTCCCGCATCACCTGGCGGCACATGGCCAACCAGGTCTCGTGTTACGGCCTGGTCGAGGAGCCGGGCACGGCGTACGCCTACAATGACTGGCAGATGTCCTTGCTGTGGGACACGCTCTTTACGAGGGTCTACGGGGCCGCCTATTCGACCGTTGATTCGCAGGTCCTGCATTCACAACTGACCGACTTGCTCGGCTGCCAGGATAATCCGACGTTCATGGCCTTCGGCGTCCAGGACCGGCCGGGACGGCTGGCGATTTCCCCGCGCGATTTCGCCCGATTCGGACTGCTCTATCTGCACGGCGGCCGCTGGCAGGAGGCGCAACTACTCAGCCCGGAATACGCGCGGATGGCGGTAACGGACCCGCTGCCCAACGCGATCCCCCGCGCCGGCAACGAGGCGGCTGAGATGATTCCCGGCCAGCGAAGTATCGGCTCGAAAGTCATCCCGGACAATCAGACCGACCACATGGGCAGCTATAGCTGGTTGTGGTGGCTAAACGGCGTGGACCGCGAGGGCAAACGCCACTGGCCGGATGCCCCGGTGGACGCCTGCGGCTGCTTCGGCCACGGCGGCAAGCGTGCGATGGCCGTCCTGCCCAGTCTGGACTTGATTGTGAGCTGGAACGACACCCGCATCGACGGTCGTGAGATGGAGAACGAGGCATTCAGGCTCCTGCTCGACGCGATCTCCCCGCCGAAACGCCTGATTGAGGCCGGCCCGTACGACCTGGGGACGCAGACGGCAAAGATGTGGCGGTGCGTGGAATGGAGCTTGCCCGACGTCGCGTACTCGGGTGATCCCTTCGACGCGAGCGCCTCAGTGACGTTTCGGCACTGGGACAGCGGCCGCGAGCGAACGACGGAAATGTTCTACGACGGCAGCAGCACCTGGCGTTTTCGCTTCACGGGCACGCGAGCGGGCCGATGGACCTTTGCGACAACCAGTGACGTGCCGGGACTCGATGGCCGTGTGGGAGTGGTCGATGTCGAGGAGAACGATGACCTGAACGTCAAAGGCTTCCTGACGCACGTGGGCAACAAGTACGCGCTTCAGGTCCGGGACGAGACCGACCCGCACGGCTACCTCTTCAATGTCTATATGGGCCGGGTCGAGCATCCGGCGTTTCTGGACGAGTTCGGGTCTGACCTGCCGGGGGTCGAAGCGAAGGCCTTGACCTATCTGGACGACGCACAGGCGAACGGTTTTGAAGTCCTCTTCGTTCACATGAACAACAACTGGTTCAAATTCGGCGTCCGGGAGCACAATAAGCACGACAGCGTCAACCCCGATCCGCTCGCATTTGACGTGCTGGAGACGATCATCAACACGGTGCATCAGGCCGGCGGACGGGTACATATCTGGGCCTGGGGTGACGAGTCGCGCAAGTGGACGCCGAAAGGTGTGGCGGGCGGCATCAACGGTGCGGCCGACCGGCGCGTGCAGCGCTACATCGCCGCACGGCTGGGCCCTCTGCCCGGGTGGACCATGGGCTACGGCTTCGATCTGCACGAGTGGACGAATGAGGCCCAACTGAACGCGTGGGCCGGCTACCTGCACGAGCACATGGGCTGGCAACACCTGCTCTGCGCGCGGGGACACCGGCTCTATGGCCCGTACAATGTCAACTCGTACGACGGCTTCGGGCGCAACGTCCCGCTGGCGACCACGCAGCACGGGCCGCAGAATTACGAAGAGATTGTTGAAGACCTGAACGACGATGTCACGAAGCCGCATCTCTACGAAGAGCGGCACAGCTATCTGCGCGAGGGCTTCAACCTCGACATGGCCGGCACGCGCCGGCTGCTCTGGTGGGAGGCGATGGCCGGCGGCATGGGTGGCTTCTTCGGGTTCTATCCCGACAGCCCATACCCCTATCCGAACCCGGAGCAGTTGCGGATGCACTACGAGTTTTGGCACCGGGGCGCCCGCTTTCTGCTGGACATGCAGCCGGCGAACGAGCTGACCGAGCGCGGGTATGCCCTGCGCTCGCCGGCGGCAGCCAGTTGCGTCTATTACACCGAGGACGCGCCCGATATCGCCACTGTGAGGGTATTGCCCAGCACCTCCGCACAGCCATACGTCAAGTTCGACACCACCCAGCCGTACCCCACCGGGGCGCCGAGCGCGCAGTATCTTCCTCCGGAGGGCGGTGTGCTCCCCGGCACGGAAAGGGGCCGGGATCGTTCGGATTGGGTGCTGGCCGTCGGCGATTTCGACCGCGCGCTGCGTGAACGGCCGCAGACGTTCCCCGGACTCATCACGCCGCACCCGCAGTATCCTGCCTGGCTCCTGGAACACGGCACCGGCCAGTTCTTCATGTGCGGGCCCGGCGACCCGGAGGGTTTCCTCTACCGAGGCACGCGAAATGCGGACGGCACGCGCAACGGCGACCAAGTGCAGTTGATCGAGAAGCTCAAAGGCACGGGAGCCAACTGCATCTATCTGATGGCGGTGCGCTCGCACGGCGGGGACGGCGACGCGACGCACAATCCGTTCATAAGCAACGACCCGGCCCAGGGCGTCAATCCCGCGGTGTTCGACCAATGGGAGCAATGGTTCGCGGAGATGGACCGCAGCCGCATCGTTATCTACTTCTTCATTTACGACGACAGCGCCCGCGTGTGGAACACGGGCGACGAGGTCGGTGAGCCGGAGCGAACATTCCTCGCGACGCTCGTGAACCGCTTCGAGCATCACGGGCGCCTGATCTGGTGCGTCGCCGAAGAATACGCGGAGAGGCTCACGGCCGAGCGGGTCCGGCGCATGGCGGCGGTGATTCGGGCGGAGGATGATTACGACCATCCCATCGCCGTCCACAAGAACCACGGCCTCGATTTCTCCGAGTTTGCGGACGACGCGAACATCGACCAGTTCGCGATTCAGTACAACGTCAAGACCGCCGAGGAGTTGCACGCGGGCGTCGTGCAGGCGTGGCGGGACGCGCGGGGCCGCTACAGTCTGAACCTCTCCGAGGCCGCCGACTGGGGGACCGGCGCGGAATCCCGCAGAAAATGCTGGGCCTGCGCCATGGGCGGGGCGTCGGTGATGATTCTGGGGATGGATATCGCAGGCACGGCCGCCGGCGATTTGCGGGACTGCGGCGACGTGGTGCGGTTCTTCGCGTTGGTGGGCGACCTTTACGGCATGGAGCCGCACGATGAGCTGGCCCACGGCGGAACGAAGTACGTCCTGGCCAGCCCGGGCGTGCGGTATATAGCCTATGCACCGGATGCGACGGGCCAGATCGGTTTGAAGCAGATGAAGGCCGGCAGATACTCCTTCCTGTGGTTCGATTGCATCACCGGCATGACCGTATCGCAGGAGTCCGTGGACGTGGCCGAAGGCGACGGCCTCTGGCGGCAGCCCGCGCGAATCGGAGCCGAAGCGGCCGTCTACATCAAGCGAGTGAATGAGTAGGGCCGACGGGTATGCGCGACTAAGTTTCGTGGCGGGGCAGTCTCCCTGTGTCATGCTGAGCGAAGCGAAGCATCTGGCGGGAGAACCTGACGTGGTTGGGGCGAATAATGATTCGCCGCTACTCGCCGAGCATGGCTTGCCGCGACGTTTAGTCGTACACAGACGGTTCAGAGGCACGAAAAAAGAGTAACAGATCCGGCCTGAAGCCGTCTTATAATGGTAGGTGCATTCTGGACGTACGCGCCGGCTGGCGGAGCGCCATGTTGATTATCTGGTGGAAAGGGGATCGCCATGGAGTGTAAGCGGATTATCGTGTGGTTTTGGGCCTGCCTGATGATCGGTTCGTGCAGCTATCTGTATGCCGAAGAGCCGGTGCGGCAGGAGAAGGAGGGAAACGGCGGCGAGGTCTTCAGCGACGAGCCGGAGGCGCGGGCGCTGTATGAGAAGATGATCGAGGCGATACGCAAACCCGAGACCCTCTCGTACAAGAGCGAGTACCGCTGGGAGAGCCGCGGGGAAGAGATCGGGCACTGCACCTACACGGTCTGGTTGAAAAAGCCGAACCACTTTCGCGTGGAGGGCGTCAGCGCCGACGGCACCAGAAGCGGGACCATCGTCGGCGATGGGGATCACCTTTGGATCTTCTGGTCGGGCGACCGGCCTCACTTCTGGACGGAAGAGCAGGAAGCCTACAATAAGACCCGCTCAAAAGTCTACATGAAGGAGGCGACCCCGCTGGCCAGACACTCCATCGGTCACAAGACGGGGCTGCTGGGGATAGGCATGTCCATGCCGATCATCGACCCGAGCACCTTCCACGGCTACACGGACTCGCTCCAGCGCTATCTCGACGGTGTCATGGGGATGGGGGTCGAGAAGGTCGGCGACGAGGAATGCGACGTAATTGAAGCGAGCATCATGAAGCACCAGCGGAGCTGGTATCTCTGGCTGTCAAGGAGGGACCACCTGCCGCGAAAGCTCAAGCAGGTCGTCCGGGTATCACATGACATCATCATGCACGAGGTCTGGTCGGACATCGTGATCGATGAACAGATGCCCGTGGAGAAGTTCGTCTGGACGCCACCGGAGGGATGGCGGCAATGGGAGCTGCCGAAACCTGAAGACATCCTGTTGAAGCCGGGGACGCCGGCGCCGGATTTCGACCTGGCAGCGGCCGACGGGGGCAAAATCAAGCTCTCGGATTACCGGGAGAAGATTGTCTGGTTCTACATCTGGAGGGCGGGGTGACCGGCTTGCCGGGAGGAGATGCGTCATCTCCAAAAGCTCCACGAGAAGTACAAGGGCAAAGGTCTCGTTATTCTGGGCCTCAACAGCTCCGACGACAAGAAGATCGCGCTGGAGTTCCTGCGCGAGAACGCCGCGACGTTCCCCACGATTCTGGATTCTTCGGACACAGCCGAAAAGGTCAGCTACGATGGCTACAAGTGCACCGGCGTCCCGCTGAACTACATCATCGATCGGCAAGGCAAGGTTGTGGACGCATGGTACGGTTACGAAGAAGGCCACAAGCGGGCGCTGGCCGCCCTGGAGAAAGCGGGCCTGAAGATCGAGGAGCAGTAGCCGTCACCACGCTTTGGTCGTTCCTACGGAGGCAGGAATCGTTATCCTCTCATCGTATGAGCGTGATTGTGAATTGATTGTGGTAGACCCTTGGGCCCCACTCGGTTCCGGCGCGTCCCTCAAAAGAACTCGCGCCCGCATAGTCGTCCACCAAGGGGAATTCATCGAGGAAATGATACATCACGGAATACTGTGGTGAAGCTTCATCAGAGATGATAATCCCCTGGTCTATGTCGAAGATCACCCTGCGCGTGGCCTTGCTGATGTTGATCTTCATGGTACCGAGAGTGACGAAGGATTTCTTCACCTCGACATCAGTCTCGTGACCATCTCTCCTTACGGTCAAGAGCACGCCGGAACCTACGTCGTCCGGCTTCTCAATGAATCTCTCATACGAGACATGCCAATCTCTTGTGGTGCCGACCCTATGGCCGTTGATGGCAGCCAGCACATCACCGACGTTGATTTTTCCCTGCGCGTCGGAGTCTGATCGCACCGCCGTCACTTGCCCCGTCGCATCACACTTCAGTCCAAGCTGACCGATCTGCAGCGGGACCTCGACGTGATCCGTCACGGGGGTGCATTCGATAACGCAATACCTGCCATCGTCGTTTTCAATGGCCTTGACGAGCCGGTAAGTCACCTTCAACATTGGCGCATCTACGGTCGCGAGATCTCCGAAGGAGAACTGGGTCACACCGTTCCATTCGGCGCCGGGGCTTACGGGCTGGTCCGGGAGACACAGGTTGTGCGTACCGCCTTCTTCCCACACATAGCGATCGGAGATGGTCACGTCCATGGACTGCGCCGCTTCGATTTTGTCTCTCATCTCGTCTGCCGTTTCCTTGCTGACGTTTGAGTGGCCCCATCTGCCCTCGAGTTTCGTGCGATAGCCGCCGTCATTTTGCCCGACCGTCGTCATCGAGAAGACCATCTGCCCCCTCTCATTGCCTTCTTTCAACCACCTGCCATTCCCAAAAAGCTCCTTGTCAAGACTCATGGAGACCCTGTAATCGCGGGTCTGTCCGACCTGAGGAGTGAATCTGAGAAGCACTTCGGACAGGGGGGCGCCCTCCAATTCATCCGCGGACTCACGGCAGCCGGGCAACCCAGCCAGGAAACATGCCGCTGCCAGACATACAAACCGGGTCATTAGTTCGTTGTCGTCCCACATGAAGCCTGCTGCCTTTCTCCCGACGATCATTGATGGGCCGGGATCTCTCGTCTCTCGTCGCGAGAAACACGACTCTTGGCTATTTCTTCCCGATTGTCTCGCTCAGTTCGGCGATACGCAACTCCAAACGCTTGATTTCTCGGCTGATGTCAGATGGGTCTTTGAATTGCACGTACCTCCGAGACGGCCGTCGTCCCGATGGCACGTCGCTACCTCGCCATCGGTGTGCCCTTGGAGTCGAGAAGCATCGGTCCGGGCGGTGTCTTCCAGACCTGGCATACCGGCTCCCGCTCCCGGCTCCAGCCGGCTTGATTCGATAGCGGCTGAGTGGAGTAGAGGCGTCGGCCTGAATCCGCATGGCGGTATTCGTAGAGCGGGACGACGGACTCGTTCGGAGTTCCCCAGCCTGCCGGCAGGACATGGAAGAGCGGTTCTCCCGATCCGCCGGGAGGAATGACTGCCAGGCGGGTGGTGCCGTCGGACAGCTCGTGGGTGTACACCCCGATCATCTGAGCGCTGCGTCGGCCGGGCTCTACGGCGTAAAACGCCACGGACTCAACATCGTCCCATCTGTTGGTTTCGGCGATAGTATTGCCGAGCAGGTAGTGGTAACCATTCTGCCCGTCGCGCGTCTGGTAAACTGGAACGGGCAGGATCAGGCGCGGATCGCCCAGGTCCAGGCGGTACATGAGCTGGTTGTAGTCGTAGCGCGGGGTCGCCCGTTCCTCCGAGCCGGAGAAGGTCCAGGAGTAGGTGCCTTCGAAGTAAATCGTGCGGCCGCCGTTCTGGTCGAAGTACGGATGATGCTTGGGATTGTAGAACGAGTATTTGTTATGCGTCGCGACCTTCCGCGTGTAGGCCCACGGTCCGACGGGCGTATCGGCCTCGGCGTACCAGACCTCGCCGAGAAATGAGCTTTCGCCGCCGAGCTGCACGAAAATGGCCACCCATTTCTGCCGGTAGGCATTGAAATAGACGCTCCCGCCGTGAGGAACGATCTCTTTGCCTGATTCGATGTCATGGAAGCGGACGCTCTTCTTCTCCCGCTCCAGGGCCTCGGCGACGCGTGCCTTCGCGGAGCCACTACCGATCAGGTCGGCGTAGCGCACCCAGCGGTAGGGTCCGTCCTTCCCCATGGAGCCCGGCTGCAGAGCCGTAAGGACTTCATACCGATTCGGATCGATCACGTTGTCCCACGTCGCTTCGACGCGCATGCGGACCCGCAAGGGGAACGGCAGGGCAAAGTACCAGTACTGCCGTCCATTCGCGGCCACGCGGAACGCGTGTCCGAAGTCCGG
>CAYFUB010000281.1:0-9277 GCA_964346195.1 uncultured Pirellulales bacterium | reverse complement strand
TCGCCGCCGGTGGCCTCAAAGCGCCAAACTCCCTGCCGGCGTCTCGCCGGCAGGCTCGCGAAGGTCCGTAGCGCGCGCCGGAGGTTGCCGGAATCCGCCACTGTATGCCGGCCGCACCCATGGCTCCGCCGCGTGCACTTGTGCTTGGGGATTGCGGCATTCCCTATTATAATGCGGTTCGATACCCCATGACGACGGGCACTATTTGCGTAAGGTTGGCAGACAGATGACGGAGCCGCGACCCAGATCTGGCAGGAGCGATACGTCGCCCGAGGCCCTGCGGGTACTGTACGACCTTTATCGGCGCATGTCGCCGGCCCGCAAGTTCCAGCTTGTCTTCGATACCTACGAGATGGGCAAGCAGTTGGCAATGGCGGGGCTGAGAATGCGCCATCCGGATGCGACCAGGGAAGAACTGTGGCGGCTCTGGGCGCAACAGCATCTCGGTCAGGGGCTTTTCGAGAAGGTGTATGGAACGTCCGCCCGTGAATGACAAACGTGAGAGCGAAGAGGTAATAGAGCGACTTGCGGACGTGCTCGACTGCTTGAGCATCCGCTATGCGATTGGCGGCTCCATCGCGAGTGCACTATATGGCACGGTACGCTTCACAAGGGACGTGGATATCAACGTTCAACCTTTTTCGCGCGTTGCCGACAAGCTTTACGAGCTCCTCAAGGATGAGTTCTACATCAGCCGGGAAGCCATGGAAGAGGCCCTGAGGTCTCATGGCAGTTTCAACGTTATCCACTTCAAGACGGTATTCAAGATAGATGTCTTCGTCCAGGGTCCGAGCGAATTTGAAGGAGGACTTCTGGATCGAGCGAGAATGCTGCGGCTGAGCGACGCGAGCCGAAGAGACGTGTCCGTGGTGTCGCCGGAAGATATCGTACTGCTGAAACTGCGGTGGTTCCGGGAATCCGATTGCACGTCGGAGCACCAGTGGAAGGATGTCTTGGGCGTATTGGCAGTACAGGGGGAGCAGTTGGACTTCGAGTATTTGGCGGATTCCGCGAAGAAACTTGGCCTGGAAGAGCTTTTGCACCGAGCAATCGCGGAGGCGGAGACGTAGGACTGGGCATGGATGTGACAGAGAAACACGAGTCCCTTCGGGGGATATTGAGAGACCTGCGTCGGGTCGTGGTGGCCTATTCGGGCGGGGTGGACAGCACGTTTCTGCTCAAGACGGCCGTGGATACGCTGGGGGCGGGCAACGTGCTGGCGTGCATCAGCAATGGGCCCAGCGAGCCCCGGAACCAGTATGAAAGGGCCACGAGGACGGCAGAAGGCCTCGGGGTTGAGTTGATGGCCGTCGCGGCGGGCGAGTTGGAGGACCCGAACTTCACGGCCAATAACGCCGACCGGTGCTTCCATTGCAAGTCGCGTCTGGGCCGGACACTGCTGGACGTCGCAAAGGAACGCGGCTTCGATTATGTCGTCTTCGGGACGAACTACGACGACCTGGACGACTACCGGCCCGGCAACCGCGCCATCAAGGACCTCGGGATTCGCTCGCCGCTGGCGGAGGCGGGACTGACAAAAGAGGATATCCGCGAATTGAGCCGGCAAATGGGCCTGCCGACCGCCGACCAGCCCGCCTCGCCGTGCCTGGCCTCGCGAATTCCCTACGGCTTGGAGGTCACCGAACTGCGGCTCCGGCAGGTGGACCAGGCGGAGGCGTTTTTGCGGTCGCTCGGCTTCGTCGAGTTCCGGGTCCGCCATCATGACGAGATCGCGCGGGTCGAGGTCCGGCCGCAGGATATCGCCAAGCTCACCGCCGAGCCGGTCCGCACGAAGGTGGTGGAAAAATTGAAATCGTTGGGCTTTCGGTTCGTGGCGATGGATTTGCAGGGGTTCCGCTCCGGGTCGCTGAACGAATCGCTCTCGGCCGAGCAGAAGAAAACCGGCCTGAAGGCCTGAAACCGCCATTTAGAAAGTGTTTGAAAGGTCAGCTTATCGTAGCATGGGCATCTTGCCCATGTGTCGCAGGGCCATCTTGGCCCTGTAAATTATTGTCTTTCCACGGGCGAGAGGGGTTCCCCAAACGCCCGTGGGACACACGGGCAGGATGTCCGTGCTACTTTTCGACACCTTGCTGAGAAAGTTTTGTGCAACATCTTATGTTAGAGGTGCCAATGTCTCTCACGCCATTTGTCCAGTCATCTATCGTTGCATTGTTGATCACATTGAATATGAGTTTTCAGGCCGGGGCATCCGCCGCCGAGGGACCATCGCGGGCCGACGGGGACCTGTACGTGATGACCTTCAATATCCGCTACGGCACGGCCAGGGACGGCGATAACTCTTGGGACCAGCGCAGGAACATGGTCTGCGACGTGCTGCGCCGGCACGATCCCGACATCGCGGGACTCCAGGAGGCCTTGCGTTTTCAGATCGATGACATTCGGGCCGCGCTGCCGGAATACGCGGAGATCGGCGTCGGCCGGGACGACGGCAAGACCGAGGGCGAGTACTCCGCTATCCTCTACCGCAGGGACCGCCTCAAGCCCCAGCAGTCCGGGACCTTCTGGCTGTCCGATACGCCCGAGGTCTGCGGTTCGATCACCTGGGGCAACGCCTGCACCCGGATATGCACCTGGGGCCGATTCATCCGCAACGGCTCGGGGAAAGCCTTTTACATGTTCAACACGCACCTCGACCACATCTCGCAATTTTCGCGCGAAAAGAGCGTTGCCCTGCTTGTCTCGCGGGTGCGCGACCGCCGTCGTCCGGACCCCGCCATCGTCACGGGCGATTTCAACGCCGGCGAGGACAATCCGGCCGTCCAGTACCTCAAGGGCGAGCGGCAACTGAACGGCAATCACAACGGCCTTTCCAAGAACCCGGTCCCGCTGGTCGATACCTTTCGCCTGCTGTACCCCGACGCCTCGGACGTGGGCACCTTCAACGGATTCAAGGGCAAAGCCACCGGCGACAAGATCGACTACATCTTCGCCTTGCCCGGCGTCGAGGTCTTGAAGGCCGACATCCTGCGCGACTGCCGGGGCGAGCGCTACCCTTCGGACCATTTCCCCGTGACCGCCGCTTTGCGCTTGGCCGCCCGAACCGCCGAGTGAGCGGCCGACATGTGTATTGAGTGATTGCCTGCCTTCTTGGCATATGTATGATAGGATTGGGGTGCCGTGAGGCGGAGTGTGAAACGCTCCGATATAGCTGTTTTGAGGCAATCCCGAAGAATATGCGACAGAGGATCCGATGATGAACCTGACCAGAATCACGTTTGACCCGAACGTCATGGGAGGCAAGCCCTGTATTCGGGGCATGCGCGTGACCGTGGGTATGATCGTGGGAATGCTCGCGGCGGGTCACTCAAGGGAGCACATTCTGGCCCGATATCCTTACCTGGAGCCACAGGACATCGACGAAGCGCTCGCCTACGCGGCCTGGCGCGTCGAGGAAGTCGAGGTCCCTCTCAAGTCATCGGCATGAAGATTCTGACCGACGTGAATCTATCGCCTCATACGGATTGGGGAAAATTCTCGCGCGGCACAGACTCAGTCATCCTGAGGCGAAGCCGAAGGATCTGGCCCCCGGATGAGACGTTTCTCCCGTGCGTAGGCCAGATCCTTCACTGCGCTGCGCTTCGTTCAGGATGACACACGCGGCGCAAGAATTATTCATAATCCGTATCACTTGTTCGATTGGCATGGTCCTTGTCTTACCTGGCTTCCTTCTTACGGCGATTCTTTCGCGGCGGACGCTCATTGATACAGTCCAGAGATGTGATCAGTGGTGGCTCGATGACCGAACAGGAGTCGTCCGGCCCGATCACGAATGCCTGCCGTTTGCCAACTGCGACCGACTCAGGATGGGCAACCGGAAGCCTGCGCCCGTCCGCCAGACAAACATCGAACGGCTTGAAAGGCTGTCGATGCAGAACTTCACGAAGGTCTTCCAAGTCCATTTTGTTGGTCCTTACACGCCTATGAACGGTGGCTCTTTGGCGCTTTGCCGTTCCTGATTTCCAGGTCTGTCACCAAGAGCAGGTCGATGATATTAAACGTATCGTCAGTCTGATAGACGACGATTGTTCGTCCGCTGGGTGAAATGGCCATGGATTCGCGGGACGCCACAGGCGTTTGACGGCCGTCCGCCACGTGAATGACGAATGGCTTGAACGGTGTAAATATCAGAGAGTTGCCGACCTGTTCAACCGTCGTCCAGATCCAGCTTTGCTTTACGTGGTGTCCTTCTTGCGGTGGCTCTTTCGGGAAGGGCGCTCCCCGTCGAAGTCCAGAGACACGATCAGCAGCGGCTCGATAAACAAGGTAGAATCATCCGGCTGAACGATAACGATTCGGCGTTTGCCGACAGCCACCATCTCCGGATGCCGAACAGCCAACGACCGCCCATCGGCCAGACGAATGCTGAAAGGCTCGAAGGGCCTCTTGAGCAGTGCTTCACGAACACCTTCCAAATCCATATATTAGTCCTTGCCGTCAGGTCGAATTTGCTGCCTTCGCCTTAGCTAATTGCATTATGGCCGGGATGGTTGCAGAAAGCAAGCGAAAAGCGTTGTTCCGAACTCGCTGGATGCAAGCATGGCAATCTCGAATTCCCCGGTAAGGGAAGTTGTTTCGGTTGCCACGCTTCTTCACAATGACGGACCGGCGCGAGCGGGCCTGATGTGCCGCGATACGCTACAACCGTAATTCGGCCTTCTGGCTGAGCAGGAGCTTTTGCAGTTGGCCGATTTCGAGTTTGCGGGGCGGTGTGCCCATCCTGGCGGCCAGGGCGGCGGCGCAGCCGCTGGCGTGGCCGACGGCCATGGCCGGGGCCATCGAGCGGGCGGACTGGAACGGGCCCTGCTCGCAGGAAATGCAGCGGCCGGTCAGGACCAGGCCCTCCACCTTCTGCGGAACCAGCGAGCGATAGGGGATGTCGAAGCCCTCGTGCTCGAAGAAGAACCGTCGGCCGTGATAGCTGGGCATGGGGTTCGAGCTGATGGCGATGACATCGGGAAAGCGCGTGCCTTTGATGGCGTCCTGTTCGGTGACGGTGTATTCGCCGAGGATGCGGCGGGTCTCGCGGACGCCGATGCACATGGCGGTCTGCATCAGGTAGGTCGATTCCAGGCCCGGCTTGCCGCGCAGTTCGCGGACCTGGTCCCACAGCTTGACCCGGCTCTCGACCTCGGCCCGCGTCAGGTTCTCGACGTCCAGGCCGTCGCCCCCGAAGCCCGGTCCCCATTTGACGACCCGGTCGCCGATGCGGATGCCGCCGAAGGAGTCCTTGACGCTCTCGGGCACGCCGCCGAGTCGATACATCAGGCTCATACCCATCCGGTCGCCTTGGGCGGCGGGGCTCATGAACGGCGCGCCGGCCTCGGCGGCGATGTCGCCGTCGCCGGTGGCGTCGACAACAATCCCGGCGGCAATGGCCTGTCGCCCTGATTTTGATTCGACGATTACGCCCGTGACCCGCGCGCCTTCCATCATCGGCGCCACGACCCAACTGTGCAGGCGCAGGCTGACACCCTCTCTCTGAATCAGGTTGAACATGGCGACCTTGGCGGCCTCCGGGTCGAAGCCAATGCAGTAGGGCAGGTCGCCGCGGATCACGTCGTGCGGAACCGGCTTGGGATAGTTGTCCATATCGGCGATGCCGCCCAGGCGGACGAGCTCGGCGATGTACTCGGCGGGGATGCCTTTGACCGTTTGCAGGGCTTCCGGCGGGCGCTGGTTGCGAAAGCCGTTGTAGCAGGTCATCAGCCCGGCGGTGCCGTTGCCGCCGAGAAACGGATAGCGTTCGAGCAGCAGCGTCTTCGCTCCGCTGCGAGCCGCCGCCAGGGCCGCGATGAACCCGCTCGGCCCGCCCCCGGCGACGACCACATCATAGCGCCCGATGATCGGTGTCTGGCGCTGCTCCTTGTAGACGCCATTGGTCTGCCGGCCGGTTGCAAGCTGTTCCCCGGCAGCCGATGTCGCGCCGACCACAAGCGCGCTGCCGGCCACTGCTGTCAACAACTCTCGGCGGCTCATTGCATGACCTTGCTCGACGGGCCCTGTGATTTTCTTGCGCTGTGCCATCGTATTGTTCCTCCTGTTCAGTCCATGTGTCTTGATGCTGCCGCCCGATTGTACCATCGGAGACGGGTTTTTGAAACGCCGGAGTCACTTCCGCTCGGAGATATTCGTGGGAATCGGCCAGTTGCACACAAAAGGCTTGCCAGACAGGCCGCTATTTGTGATAATAGAGCCAAACGAGTTGAGGTATGAAGGCGGGCGGAAAATGGCCATCATATCTCCCGGATTCATTATCATTCTGTCACTCGACATCATCATATTGTCCCGCCTTCGGCCTCGGTAGAGCTACTTACGGATCAGTAAGGAGTTCGAGAGACCAGCATCGTTTCACACAGGGAGTCCCATAGAGAGTCGGGCGGCCGCCGCTATTGGACACATCGAGCGCGAGGATGGCTCGATGCGTTGGCATCATTGTCTTTCATCAGAAGGGAGATTGGAGATGGGCACACACAGTCAAGGTGGTTCTCATCGAGTACGGCACAGCAGAGGGTTCTTTGCCCAGCATGGGTATCTGGAAGTGCCGAGTCTGGTGCAGTGGATGGCGACGCTACGGTGCGGGCTGTCCTGCGCGCACTGCCTGGCGGTCAGTGAGGAGTCCGGCTTCTCGGAGATGCCTTTGGAGAAGGTCAAGAACTTGATCGATCAGATCGCCCAAATGGGCGTCGAGGAGTTTCTGATTACCGGCGGCGAGCCCCTGGTCAGAGAAGACTTGGGCGAAATCATTGAGTACCTGGGCCACAAGAGTATCAACTGGACGCTGAATACCGCTGCCATGCCGGAGGAGGGCCTGCGGCGTGTCCTCGCGCGGCATCGGCCGGGCTTTGTGGCAGTGAGCCTCGACGGGCCCAGGCCGGTGCACGATGCCTTCCGGGGCAAAGCCGGCGCGTGGGACAAGGCCATGGAGGCGATTCGATTCTTCAGGTCGCTGGCGGGCGTGCGGGTCTGCGCGGGCACGACGGTGACCAGCCGGAACTACGATGTCCTCGACGAGACGTTCCACATCGTCACGGGCAGCGGCGCGGACCGATGGGGGATTCATCTGCTGGTGCCGGAGGGCCGGGCGGCGGATAGGCCGGACCTGTTCCTTTCGCGGACGCAGCTCAAGCGGCTCATCAAGTTCGTCGCCCGCAAGCGGCGGTACTTCCCTGTCGAGATGGCCGACGAAATCGGCTATTTGGGCTACCTGGAGCCGCTGGTCCGCGATATGCCTTTGACGTGCGGGGCGGGCCGGTCGCAATGTGTGGTCCTGCCGGATGGAGAGGTCGTGCCATGCACTACGCTGGACCGCTCCTGCAGCGCCGGCAATATCCACGAACGGCCTCTAAGAGAAATCTGGGAGGCGGGTTTCCGGGACCTGCGAGCTTGGCGACCGAGCGGCAAGTGCGGGCGTTGCGACTACGCGGTCGGCTGCCGGGGCGGCTGCTGGCTCCAGCGCAAGGTGGGCACACAGTGCTTCAAGGAAGTCTGGCACGTGCCGGGGGCGCTCAAGACGGCCGCCGGCATCGCCATCTGCCTGGGCGGCCTGGCGGCCTACCCGGAGAAGGGGCTGGGTCAACAGACGCCGGCCGCCATGCCTGGGGGCGATGATGCCATTGAGATAGCACCGCTCGCGCTTGCAGGCGAGTCTTCTGAGGTGGTTGCGCTGGCAGCCCCGGCTCTGGATGCAGTCATCATGGCCTTCTATGCCGATCAGGCGATGGGACGCACCCCTGTTTCCTCCTGGTCCGGTTTCGACCCGAATGAGCCCGCCTGGAAGTTCCTCCTGGATTTCCGGGGCGGCACACTGCTGCCGGACGTGCTGGAGCGCTGTGCGGCGGTTTCCAACGCGTTGGAGACCCAGGAGAGGTCGCTGTCTTTCGCGGCCCTTCTGTGGCGGGCAGTGAGTGAGCCGCTGTTTGATCCCAATAGCGTGACAGTGTACTCCGAATCCGAGCGCGAGGTGATCCGCGAGACGTTGGCCGCTATCTCGCTCAAAGCCCAGGAATGGCGGCTGCAGATTTTCGAGGAGAATCTCGATCCGTACCTGAGCAACGGTCGAGAAACTACCCCGCGGTGTATGCTTTCCAAGGCTCCTGGCATAGGTTACTGCATCTACGATGAACCATATTACCTGGCCAACGACCTCAATGAGGAGCGCTGGGGAGCCGGGACGACGCCGGACTCGCGCGAAGCGGCGCAGGAGTATCTGCAGAACCACCAGTACGCGGACCAGATGAACCTCCGCTTCACGTTCTTCGGCTACGACGCGGGTCAACTCCTGCGATACCGTGGGGGACAGAGTGAGGTAATAGGGGTCCTTGACCGCGACTCCACCCGGCACACGCTTGAGCCGTTCGACGTGATCCAGACGCTGCGGAATTGCGTGTTGCGTTTCGAAGTGCAGGGGAGCACCCAAATCGATTCGCCCTGGGATCCCAATTATGCCGATTTGCTGGACGACGGGACCAAACCGAGGCCAAGGGATTTGGTCACGGTTCTTTGTGTCTCCTTGGAGGCGGGGCACGAGTACACTTATGTCGAGTTGCTCAACCTCGTGTACCAGCAGCACAAGGACGCGCTGTTGTCGATGGCGTATGACTGGATCGAGGGAACCTTCGTTCCTTTGTGGGAAGACGAAAGGGTGTACGTCATCGCGGCGGTCCAGCAAAATGGAGCGCTGCTCTGGCCGGCCATCCGGGACATCCTGGGGAATTATTGTCCGGCGGGAGCGGGCGGAGAGAATCCTGAGGGCGAGACGGAATTGCCACTATCCGATGTTGGATACCGGCGGGCCATGTTCAAGGATGCCGATTTCTGGATGTTCTGACTTGCCCGGCGGGTACTGTGACTTTCTGATGCTGCGCCATTGCATTATTCCTCCTGTTCGGTCCATGTGTCTTGATGCTGCCGCCCGATTATACCGCCCGAAGCCGCCCTCTGGAACTCAAAGGCCACTTCTGTTCCGAAGACATGGGCGGAGGGCCAATCGCCGTTTCTCGCGACCCTGCTCATAGAGAAGTCCATGTTGGCATGCTCCTCGCGCATTGACAGCTTGACACGGCTCGCAGAATTTGGGAGAATGTTCTGCGGCGGCCATTTTCCTCAGGTACAGTGGAGGTACCGGCTTGCTCCATTCGAGCATGCCAGGTGATGCGGGTGAATCCCATGGCGCCATGCGAATGCGCGGGAAGGGCGGGATATATGGGCACTCTGTGGCAGGACATTCGCTACGGGCTGCGGATGATCGGGAGAA
>CAYFUB010000280.1:0-8267 GCA_964346195.1 uncultured Pirellulales bacterium | reverse complement strand
CTGGAACTGTCATTTCGACCGGAGGCCGAAGGCCGGAGCGGAGAAATCTGGCTATGGACAAGAGGCACCTTCCCTTCGCGGCCAGATGTCTCGACTGCGGTGACGCTTCGCTCGACATGACAGACTAGGCAAGATATCTGTATTACCTACAAACATGACACGCACCCATGTCGAGGTGTGCGACTGCATTTTGCGGGGTCCGGGTGGCAGCCTCAAGGCCAAAGGCCTTGGGGATGGATAGGATCCCGCGTGCCTGTGGCGCGCGCCGGACACAGACCCCACAAAGTTCAGTCGCACACATGTCGACGAAGTGTGGTCGGCATTCGGTGGCGGATTGGTGCCGCTTCAGTAGGGCGGGCGTCCTTGCTCGCTTCCTTGCCGTTTATCTTCGCACCACAGTTCTGATCATCGTGGCAAGAGGGACGAATGATGATTCGCCCCCACCGGGAAGTGGCGAGCGGGGACACTCCGGGTTCCCCAAACGCTTCGTTTGGCCTTCGGAGCCCCTTCGCCCTACAAGAGCCGCATGGACCGCCACCGTATCAGGTCGCCGTGCGTTCTGCTTGGCGATTTCTCTGACGTCCTTGAGGACGTGGTGGGGTTTGCGGGCGTCAGCCGGGGTAGATCACGCCGTCCATGTCACAGACAAATCCCCGCTTGTTCTTCAGGGTGTCCATAGGTCAGCTCGCATCCGGGGCGGGCACATAAACCGCACTGTCGTCCTCACGGGCCGGACTGACCTCGGCGCGCTCCGTCGCGCCGAACAACGCTCGCAGCCGCAGCGAGAGCCGCGTGAGCATGACGTAAAGCGACGGGACAACCACCAGCGTCAGGACGGTGGCAAAGCCCAGGCCGAAGATGACCACCACGGCCATATTGCGCCACCACTGCGCGGACTCGCTCTTCGTGGCCCAGGAGAAGGTGTGGAAATCATAGGAGATACCCACGGCCATCGGGATCAGGCCGATAATGGTGGTCGCGGCCGTCAGCAACACGGGCCTCAGACGTGTTGCGCCCGCTTCGGCGGCAGCGGAGATCAGGTCCAGGCCACGGGCCTGCAACTGGCGCGTGTAGGCCAGGAGCACGATGGCATTGTTCACCACTACCCCGGCCAGGCTGATGACGCCGATGCCACTCATGATAATGCCGAAGGGCAGATCGCAAATCAGCAATCCGATCAGCGCGCCGATGAGCGAGAGAACCACCGTCACCATGATGATGACAGGTACCAGCATGGAGTTGAACTGGATGACCAGGACCAGCGTGATCAACAGGATGGCGATTGCGAACGCCTTTCCCAGGAAAGCCCGCGACTCATCCTCGGTCTCTTTTTCGCCGGCGTACCGGATCTCATAGCCGGCCGGCAGGTTCATCTGTGCCAGTTTCGTCTGCACGTCGGCCAGCACCGCGGAGCTGAGGCGGCCCTCGGTGTCGGCCGTGAGCGTGACGACGCGTTTCTGATCGACGCGGCTGATGGTGCCAAAGCCGCCCTGGTATTCGAAGCGGCCGAGCGAGCTCAGCGGCACCGCCTCGCCGGTTTGATTCGGAACCCGGAGGCGGTAGAGATCGTCAATATTGACCCGGTCGGCCAGTGGCAGCCGCACCGTGATGTCGTACTCATCGTTGAACTGGCGATATGTGCCGACCTTGGTTCCGAGGATCGCCATCTTGAGGAAGTTACCTACGATAGCCGTGTTGACGCCGAGCATCATGGCCACGCGGCGGTTCACGGTGAACGCCAGCTCCGGACGCGTTGCCTCCAGGTCGCTGCGCAGGTTGACGAGGTTCGGCACGTCCGCAATCGCTCGCTGCGCCTGGTCGCTGAGCTGCTCCAGCGTTCGGAAGTCCTTGCCGATGACGCGCACGGTGACGGGCGCGCCGGTAGGCGGGCCCTCGCGCTCCCGCTGGACTTTGATCTCGGCGCCCGGGAGGTCGGCAATGGCCTTGCGAATCTCGGCGATGATCTCCATGGAGGGGCGCTCGCGCTCGGTGAAATCATAGAAGATCAAGGAGACGTTTGCCAGGTGCGGACCGCCGGCGGTGGCCACGAGGGTCATCCCGCCGGCAGAACCGACGGTGGTGACAGTGTGTTCAATCCACCGATCCCAGGGCTGGATGCGTTGCTCGATCAGGCGCGTGATGCGATTCGTCTCGGCGATATTCGTGCCTTGAGGCATACGCACGTCGATGACGGCACGCTCCGGGTCACCCTGCGGGAAGAACTCCGTGCCCTGTCCGATTTTGCCGTAGAGCATCCCCAGGCCGGCCAGGAGGCAGAAGGCCAGGAACAGGGTCAAGCCGGGGTTGTTCAGCCCAAGCGCCTGAATCCGCCGGTAGCCCCGCATGAACCAATGGTCCCGCTTGGCGCGTTCGGACGCCCGTCCGGCCCAGACAGAGCTGATGACCGGGCTGAAGACGAGCGCTACGAACAGCGAGGACAGCAGACCCAGCGTGAGGGTGATGGGCAGGTATTTCATGAAATCGCCCATGATTCCCGGCCAGAACATCAGGGGCAGAAAGGCACACACCGTGGTGAAGGTGGACGTAATGACGGGCCAGGCGACTTCCGCCGCCCCCAGCCGGGCGGCCTCGATGCGGCCGTGGCCGAGCTGCATGTGGCGGTAGATGTTCTCGACAATCACGATGGCGTTGTCCACCAGCATGCCAAGGACCAGCACGAGGCTGAACAGCACGATCATATTCAACGTGTAGCCGAGCGCCTGAATGAGGAAGAAGGTGATCAGCATGCTCAGCGGGATAATCATCGCGACGATCGTGCTCGGCCGCAGGCCGAGGAACAGCAGCAGCACGCCCGTCACCAGAATCAGCGCGGCCGCGATGTTGTTCTCCAAGTCGGCCACCGTGTTGCGGATATATTTCGACATGTCGTACGTGATGTCGAACCTCACCGCGCCGGGGACCTGTTCTTGCGCCTTGGCGAGAACGGCCCGGATGTAGTCGGAAACACGAACGATGTTGGCGCCGACCCGTTTTTGAATGCTCAGGGTAATGTTGTCGACCCCGTTCAGACGCGAATAAGTGGTGCGGTCCTTGAAGGCGTCCCGCACGGTGGCCACGTCGGCCAGGTAGATGGGTTTGCCATGCCGCACGGTGAGCAGCAAGTGGTCCACGTCTTCGGCCGTAACCAGCTCGGCGGGGATCCGGACGTTGAATTTCGTGCCCGCGGTCTCCAGACCGCCGGCCGAGATGTTCACGTTCTCGGAGGGAATCAACGCCAGAATCTCCCCAATGGTGAGATTATACAGGGCCAGCCGCTCGGGATCGAATTCCAGGCGGATTTCCGGCTCCAGGGCCCCCGCGACCTCGACCTTGAGCACGCCCGGGACGGTTTCCAGTGCATCCTGCAGGTCATCCGCGATCACCTTGAGCTGGACGGGCGAGACGTCGCCGGAGATGCTGACATACATGATAGGGAACTCGGCGACATTGATCTCCTTGATGGTCGGCTCCTCGGCCTCCTGCGGAAGCTCGCCCTTGGCCATGTCCACCCGGTCGCGGACGCGCTGCAGGGCGATATCGGAGGGTACGTCCGGCGTGAACTCCACGCTGATCATGGACATGCCCTCCAGGCTGCTGGAGAGAACCTCCTTGACACCGCGAACGCCGGTGAGCTCCTTCTCGATCTTCATCGTGATGGAAGTCTCGATATCTTCCGGTGCCACGCCCTCGTAGAACGTGTTGACAAGAATGTACGGAATGGGAATATCCGGGAACGCCTCGCGCGGCAACGCCAGGTAGCTGTACCCGCCCAGGAGGATGATGATCAGCCCCAGGACGGCGATGGTGGTTCGATTCCTGATGGCGATGTTGGAAAGAAACATAGCAATTACTTGCCTTCCGACACAACGTTCACGTTCTGGCCCGGCGCGACGAAGCGATGGCCTGCGACGATCAGTTGATCGCCCGGCTGCAAGCCGCTCTTGATCTGGATGCGGTCGCCCTTGATGACCCCCAGTTCGACCTCACGGCGCTCGGCCTTGGACGACTCGGCCACATAGACAGACTTGCCTTCCTCCATCGGGATAACGGCCAGCAGCGGGATCATAATAACATCCGCGAGCACCTGCCGCGTCAGCCGGGCCTGAACGATCTGTCCGCTCCGCAGCCGCCCATCCTCATTGGGAAGCAGGATCTCCATTCGCGTCGATCGGGTCTGCGAATCGGCCAGCTCGCTGATGAAGGTGATTTTGCCGCTCACCGATATCTGGCGGCCTTTCACGTCGGCGAGCACTTCAGCATCCTGGCCTTCCGAGAAGAACGAAATATCCCGCTCAGGGACTTCGACGGTCACCTTGACCGTGGCCGTATCGACGATGTCCGCCACGGCCGTGCCGGCTTGAACGTACTCGCCTATCTCTGCGGGCAGATCGTTGAGCACGCCGCTGATGGGGGCGACGATGCGGGTTCTCGCCAGACGGGCACGGACCTCCTCCAACTGGGCCTTGCTGACCGCCAGCTTGGTGGTGGCTTCATCCAGCGCGCGGCTGGGCGCTGCGCCACCCTCGACCAACCCTTTCTGACGGTCGAATTCGGTCTGGTCGTACTTGGCCTGTGCCTGAACCCTCTCGAATTCCGTCTGGAGCAGATCGGCGTTGAGCTGGACCAGCCGGTCTCCCGCCCGAACCAGCGTGCCCTCCTTGGGGCCGATCCATTCGATACGACCGGCGACTTCCGCCGAAATGGTCACAATCCGATTCGGTTCGACGACGGCGGGTAGATCGAACGTATCGGGAAGGTGGGGCTCGGCTGTTATCGTCATGACCCTTACGTTAACAGGGGGCGCCTCGGTCGCCGCCACCTTCTGTTCACGCTTGTTGATGCCGAAACCCACAATGGCCAGAACCGCCACGGCGGCTATTACAATGAGCGATTTCACGGCACTGCCCAGCAGCCCGCCCCGGGCTCTGCCGACATTCGTTTTTGAAGCCCTGTCGTCCATCACCTGCACCTGTTTCTCATTTCTCCGTGAACTCTCGATTATTAGCGTCATCCGCTTCCAAAACATACGTTTAATACGACAGTTTAAAACATTTGTTTAACCTGTCAACATCCGACGTGGAACTTTCGGCAGAAAAAGCACTATTCTCATAACTACGTATGCGGAAATGATTTACGACATGTCGCAACAAGAGAAAGCGACATGGTTCAGAACCAGGGTGGTGGTAATGGTTCCAGGCGTCCGGCCACAGGCGGTTTGTTTTCCCGTGGCTTCCTTGTTACTGGGCCCATTTCACCAAATCGGGATAGAGGTCCTGCAGGATCGGAGCGGAAGGCTTGATCCGTGCATTCATGCTCAGCAGGCCTCGGCCGGCGATATCGAAAGTGCATTCGAACACGCCGCGTCCGTTCTCTGCACCACGGGACCGCATGGGGATGACCCCGTACTCGTTGCGGTCGCGCAGCAGATAGAACAACTCAACCTCGAACAGTTCGGCAGGCGCCCCGTTGAGACTCACCGTGCAGGTGACTTCGACGCGCTCTCCTTCCGTAATCATCTCCTTCTTGTCCACGCTTGTGGAGAATCCCGCAATTGTGATCCTGTCCCAGTTTCTCAGGATTTCCTGCGCGCTGCGGAGGGCCTCCCTCAAAGGCTTGTGGTGATCGCGGGCGAGCTCCCGCATCGTTTCTCGGGAGGGCAGGTAGAACTTCTCAACGTAATCCGCGAGCGCGCGATTCATGTTGAACCGGCAGCAGACGGAGGAGATCGACTCCTTCATCATCTGCACCCATCGCACAGGTACCCCCGCTTCATTTCGGTCGTAGTACAGCTCCGTGATTTCTTCCTCGATCAGAGCGTAGATCTGCTCGGCTTCGGCCGCTTCCTGCATCTCGAACTGATGGTCGTACTCGGCGCCGGTAATGGCCCACCCGTTTCTGCCGTTGTAGCCTTCCGGCCACCAGCCGTCGAGAACGCTAAGGTTCAGCACGCCGTTGATGGCCGCCTTCATCCCGGAGGTGCCGCTGGCCTCGTTCTCGCGGACGGGATTGTTGAGCCACACGTCGGCCCCCCAGACGAGATGCCGCGCGACGTTGATGTCATAGTTCTCGACAAAGACGACGCGATCCTCGAGCTGGAAGTTCTTGGCGAAATCGAGGATTTCCTTGATCATGTTCTTGCCCGCCGCATCGGCCGGATGGGCCTTGCCGGCAAAAATGAGCTGCACGGGCTTGGTGGAATTGCTCAGGATCTTCGCGAGGCGCTCCTGGTCTCGCAGGATGAGGGTGGCTCTCTTGTAACGGGCGAAGCGCCGGGCATAAACGATGGTCAGGTATTCGGGATTCAGGGCGCGCGTCAGCCTGAGGATCCTGGGGCCGATGTACCCGCGCGCGGCCAGGTCGTCCGCGAGCTTCTTTCGCACGAAGGTAATCAGGCTCTGCTTGTTGCGATGATGGGTTTGCCAGACCTCTTCGTCATCGATATCAAATACCTTCTCCCACATCCGCTGCTCGCCGGGACAGCGAACGTACTGAGGGCCGACGTGCCTGCTGAGCAGCAGGCCGAACGGCTCGCTCAGCCAGGAGTTGTGCACGCCGTTGGTGACGTTGTCAATCGGCAGCTCGACCGCGGGCCGGCTCGGAAACAGTCCCGCCCACATCCGGCGTGACACGTCCTGATGCATCTTCGAGACGGCGTTGACGTACCGGGAGAAGCGGATGGCAAACGCCGGCAGCCAGAAGCTCTTGTTGTCGCTGTCAATGAACGCATGCGCGGCCAACTCGTCGAACGACAGTCCCAGTGACTGCACGTCGCTCTCGAGGTATTCCTTGACCAGGTCGGTTGCGAAGTTCTCATTCCCGGCGATGACGGGCGTGTGCGTCGTGAATACGGTGGACGCCCGGATGACGGCCTTTGCCTCCAGGAAGCCGAGTCGCTCCCGCTGCATCAGCCGCTGCAGCCGCGCGAGGATCAGAAAGGCCGAGTGTCCTTCATTGATATGATAGACCTTCGGCTCGATGCCAAGTCGCTCCAGGGCCCGCACGCCGCCGATCCCGAGAACGAGTTCCTGCTGGAGCCGCTTGGCGCGGTCCGCCACGTAGAGCTCGTAGGTGATGTCTCTCAGCTCCGGCGGATTCTCTTCGATATCGGTATCGAGCAGAATCAGCCGCGTCTTGCCGACGTCGATCTGCCACAGTTTGATCCTCAGGGGCTGGCCGAGCATCTGCATCTCGATATAGGCCTTGTCTCCCTTGGAACCCCGCAGCTCGTGCATGGGGATCAGGTGGTTGTCGAATTCGACGAACTGCTCTTCCTGCTCGCCTTTCGTGTTGATGCGCTGGGTAAAGTAGCCGTATTTGTAAATCAGACCGACGCCCACCACCGGGAGGTTCAGATCGGAGGCCGCCTTGAGGAAGTCGCCGGACAGGACGCCCAGGCCGCCGCCGTAAATGGGGATGCACTCGTGCAGGCCGAATTCCATCGCGAAGTACGCCACGATATCGTCGGGCTCGAGAGCGCCGCCCTTCGGCGTCACGAATCGGCCGTCGTACTCCATGTACTGCTGAAACTGCTCCCAGACCTGCTCCAACTCGAACAGGAAGCCCTTGTCGTCCGCCAGTTGGGCGATGCGCTCGTTGGGCAGGCTGAGAAGGAATTGGACGGGATTGTGGTTCGAGGCCCGGAACAACTGCGCATCGACACGGTAGAACAGGTTGATCGCCTCGTAGTTCCAGGTGGACCACAGGTCGTAGGCGAGCCGATGCAGCTTGCTCAGGTTGTCCGGGAATCTGGGGTAGACGAAGATATTCTTGAGAATCATGGCGTTTTCTCCACGGCCTATTGCCTTTAACAGCGCATTGTATCGCCCGCGCCGCGAGCGAGTCCATCAGAAAGCCCCGCGAAAAATCCCGGCTCGTTCGAGGCGGTGCGGTCGATATTCGGTGGCGGATTCTGATTCGTTCCCGCTCCTGTCATCTCGACCGGAGGCCGGAGTGGAGACACGAAGCGCAGCGCAGAGCCCGCCTCGGAAATCTGCCCGCGAAAGGTGACACGCCGAATTCGTGGCCAGATATCTCGGGGTCCCCAAACGCATTATTTCGCGTTTGGGGGGCCCCTCGACTGCGCTTCGCCCCGCTCCTAAGAAAATAGGTTTGACCGGGAATGGCACAAATGGCCCTAAATACGCCAAATGTAGTGGCTTACAGACAGAATGTACTGGAAGCCTGTTTTCTTCCCGACACCCGCCACGCAGCGGCTGCGCGACTCCTAATGAAGTAGGCGTACCCACACCTGTCATGCTGAACGAAGT
>CAYFUB010000279.1:0-7765 GCA_964346195.1 uncultured Pirellulales bacterium | reverse complement strand
TCGTAGTCCGGCGTGCCGGCGTAGACCGCCTGCGGGTTCGACGACAGGAAGACCGAGGCGGCCAGGCACAGCAGGACCATCTGCCGCCAGGGGTCGGTGCCGCCGATGCAGCGAACGCCATAGTAGGCCTCCAGGCCGTAACGGGCCCGCAGCCGGCGGCGGTTGTAACGCAGGCCCAGCGCGAGCCCGGCCAGGGCCCTCCATGAGGTACGGACTCTGACGACTGGCGGGCGTATCGGGGGCAAGCGGGGGTTGTGCTATTTGTCCGGGTTTTCGGTGAAGCTCCGCTTTCTTCTCACCTCAAGCCGTCCGATGCCTCTGTCCCCACCCCTCGTGCAATCAGCGGGCTAATTCGTGTAACCGACCGTGCCGGAGTCATTCACCTCATAGCCCCATTTCTTGATGTAGTCGGGACCGGAGAGGAACTCGTCGTTTGTCTCCTTGAGCCGCTTCGCGAGAAGGGCCTCCAGGCTCGCCTGCAGGGCCGCGTGCTCGGGATGGTTGCACAGGTTGTGGAGTTGATACGGGTCCCACTCGTTATCGTAGAGCAACCAGGGTCCCTTGAGGTCGTGGACATAGGTATAGCGCCGGGTCCTCACGCCCCGGTACTCTCGGCCGCCTCTTGTTCTCGTCCATTGTCCGAACGGCGAGGGACACTCGATCAGCGCGGCGTTGTCGGGCGGTGACGATTCTCCGGTCAGAACATCAGAGAAGTCGGTGCCTTCGACGGTCTGAGGAACGGCAATACCGCTCAGACCCAGCAGAGTGGGCATGATGTCCGGCGTGTTGATCGGCATGTCAATGGTCCTGCCTTCCGTGCCCAGCGCCCTTGGGTAACACAGCAAGAACGGCACGCGGATGGACTCATCCCACGGCTGCTGCTTCTTCTGGTACCCGTGGGAATAGAGCATGTCGCCGTGATCGGAGGTGAAGACGAAGATTGTGTCCTTCTCGATCGCGCTTTCGCGCAGGGTTTGCAGGAGGTCCCCGATACAATCGTCCAGCGCGGCCATGTGGGCGTAGTAGCCGGCCAGCGCCTGCCGGGCCTTGTTCCGGTCGGCTTCGGGCACGTTCGCCCGCAAGGTGATGTCTTGAGGCTGAAACTGTTTCCGATACTTCTCCGGGGCAGTCCCATAAGGTGCGTGCGGCGGGCCCCAGGAAAGGAAAAGGATGAATGGCGGGCCATCCGCATGGTCGCGGATGTATCGCTGCGCCTCGCGGGTCTGGGCGATGGCGTCGTAGCCGTCCCACTTCTGTCTTACATCCTCGTCCCCGTAGTAGAACGAGTTGTTGTAGGCGTGCGTGCAGCCCAGCACTTTCCAGAACTCGAATCCCTGCCGTCGCTCTCGGGGAATGAACGCGCTGCGGTGGCTTCCGTCAAGGTGCCACTTGCCGATATAGGCGGTCTTGTAGCCGGCCTGCCGATACACCTCGGCGATAGAGACCGCCTCATTCCTCAGCGGCACGTCGTTCAGAAACACGCCGTGGGTCAGCGGGTATTGGCCCGTCAGCAGGCTGGCACGATACGGGCTGCAGACCGGACAGCACGAGACGGCGTTCACGAAATTGACGCTCCGGCCGGCGAGCCGGTCGAGGTTCGGGGTCCGCACGTCCCTGTTGCCGGCGTAACCCACCGCTTCGGCCCGCCACTGGTCGGCGAAAACAAAAACGAGATTGGGTTTGGCGGGGGCAGGCTCACCGGCCCGGCTCTCAGCCGGCCCCAGTAGCAGGGAGCCGAGGGCCGCACCCGCCGACTTCAACAACTCTCGTCTTCTCATGTTCATACCATCCGTCTCTGCAACCAAGGGCATCTTCTGTGATTTGTTACTGACACCATGAGCGGCATTATAAGCGCCTCGTCGGCAAGAACAACCTCGTTGTGGCTGGCGACCTGGCATTCATGATGCGTGGTCTCAGTGTGTGCAGGGGTCGCAACACGACGGCAGAGGGCATGCCGATCAAGAAAGCCCCCATTTCGTCATGTCGAGCGTAGCGCAGCGTAGTCGAGACATCTGGCGGTGAATTTGGCATGTCTCATATTTGCAGGCAGATCTCTCCACTCCGGCCTTCGGTCGAGATGACAAGGGGGCAACAAGGGGCCCGAATACGCCACCGGGTTTCGGCCGCACCCCCTCGGGGTTAATCACGCGGGAGCGATTGACCGGACGGCAGGGGCCCTCTAAACTGGTTTCAAAAACAAAGCCTTGTTCTTGCCGGGATTTCTTCGCATGGATTTGTCGGGATTGCTGGGAACGAGCTTCACGTGTGACTGCGGGCGGATGCACCACGTGCCGGTCGAGCGATTTCTGTATGAGACCGGAGCAATAGCTTCGCTGCCGGAGATTCTCCGCCGTATCCGCGAGGAGGTGCGAAACGTCGTGGTGGTTGCCGATGTGCGCACGTGGGATGTCTGCGGGGGAAAGGCACAGGATGCGCTGAAGGAAGCAGGAGTCGATGTGACCCGCGTCATTGTTCCCGACAGGCGCCAGGGCGGGCCGGTTTGTGACGAGGCGACGTTCCGGCGGCTGGTCGAGCAACTGCGGGGCGTGCGTCCCGGCCTGGTGGTCGCCGTGGGCAGTGGCGTCATCAACGATCTGTGTAAGTGGGCGAGCTTCGAGCTGGGCATCCCCTATGTGGTCGTTGCGACCGCCGCGTCGATGAACGGCTACTCGGCGGCCAACGTGGCGCCGACGATTTCCGGCGTGAAGGTGCTCATGGAAGCGAGGCCGCCGGTTGCCGTGCTGGCCGAGCCGGCTGTCATCGAGCAGGCCCCGCCGGAGATGACCGCCGCGGGTTTTGGCGACACTATCGCCAAGTACCAGAGCAATGCCGACTGGCTGATGAATCGCCTCCTGTTCGATGAGTACTATTGTGACCTCTGTGCGGGTATCACCGCTGGTCTGGAGCCCCTGTACCTGAACCACCCGGAAGACATCCGGGCCGGCAAGGCCCAGGCTGTGAAGGGGCTCTTCGAGGCCCTCTTCTGGACGGGTCTGGCGATGACGCTGGCTGGCACGAGCGCCCCGGCCAGCGGCGGCGAGCACCTGTTGAGCCACACGCTGGACATGATGGCCGAGGTGCGCGGCGACCGCCACGACCTACACGGCCGACAGGTCGGCGTCGGCACGCTCCTTTCGGCCGCACTCTATGAGCGAGTGCTGGCTCTGGAGCATCCGGTTCTCCGCGAATTGCCGTCGTCGGTCGATGATGGGTTCTGGTCGCTGCCGTCGGTCGTCGCCGCCGTCCGCGAGCAATACGAGGCGAAGCGGCAGCGTCTGGAGGCCGTGCGGCCCAGGCTCACGGATGGGTGCAACTGGGACCAACTCCGGGCGCGACTCGCGACGGAAGTGAAGAGGCCGGCGACGATTCGCGACTGGCTGACACGCGCCGGCGCCGCCGTCTCCATGGCCGACATCGGCTGCTCGCGCGAGCGGCTCAGGGCGGCCATCCTGCACATGCACGAGATCCGCAAACGCTTCACCATCGTCGATCTGGCCTGGCTGACGGGCGTCCTGCCCGCCGCCGTCGATGACTTGATTGACGAGTGGCTGCAAGAGTGAGTACACTGTGTTCACCGATGGCGGATGGTGGGGCCGGGAATTGCACGTGGGTCGTGCGCATGCTGAAGTTTGTTACCGACAAGGAAATCTATGACGAGGTCGTCTGTGGGGCCATCCCGAAGGCGCGGCGGCTGGTGTGGCTGGCGACGGCGGACCTCAAGGACCTGCACGTGCACAAGCAGGGGAAGATGGTCCCTTTCCTGGAGGTCCTCTCGGACCTGGTGCGCCGGAAGGTGGAGATTCGCCTGCTGCACGCCAAGGAGCCCGGCCCGGTCTTTCGCCGGGATTTCGACCGGTACCCGGGCCTTTCGAAAGGGCTCGAGCGCATGCTTTGCCCCCGCGTCCACCTCAAGTGCGTGGTGGTGGACGGCGTATACGCGTACATGGGCAGCGCCAATTTCACCGGGGCCGGCATCGGGGCCAAGAGCACGCGCAGACGCAATTTCGAGTCAGGAATCGTCACCGATGACCAGGCCATTATCGGCCGGATCATGGAGCAGTTCGACGCGATCTGGCGCGGCTCGCATTGTCGGGAATGTGACAGGAAGGAGTACTGCGATGAGCATGCAGGGATTCTGTCCGCCCGGAGAGGAGAAGGCAGCCAAAGCGGCTGAGGCCCGGGTGAAATGCTATGGGTACCTTGATATCGAGACGACGGGATTCAGCAGCCGCGGCGCGGAGCTGACGGTGGTGGGCGTTGCTGCCGTGCGCGGTACCAGGCATCGGTTCGGCCAGCTATTCGGCGAACAGATCAACGTTGACAGCGTGCTGGGCCTGCTCGACGGCGTGGACCAGATTTACACTTACAACGGGCGACGCTTCGATCTGCCTTTCATCAAGGGCAGTCTGGGCCTGGACCTGTCCCGGCATTTCTCGCACACGGACCTGATGTACGATTGCTGGCGCCAGAGTCTCAAAGGCGGCCTGAAGGCGGTCGAGGTCCGGCTGGGCATCCCGCGGCGCCTGCCCGACATGAATGGGTACATGGCCGTGAAGCTGTGGTGGGCGTATGTCAACAGCAACGATCTAAAGGCCCTGGACAGGCTGCTGGAGTACAACAAGGAGGACGTGATGAATCTGCACGTCCTCAGAGAGAAGCTCGGCGTGGAATGAGCGTATGCGTGTACTGATATACGGCGGGGGCGCGGTCGGGCTGGGGATCGCAAGCTGCCTCGTGCATCCGGAGAATCGAATCGATATCATGGCCCGGGCCGAGACGGCGGATGCTCTGCGGGAGGCAGGATTGGTCCGCACGGGGATTTTCGGCGGCGTTCGCGCCGAGCCTGCGAGCTTCGGCTGCTTCACCACGCTGGACCAGGCCGTTGGGCCCTATGACTTCGTCCTCGTCTGCACGAAGTCTTTCGATTCCGCCGCGGCCGCGCGCGACCTGGCGGAACATCGAGATCGAACCGGAAGAAACGCCCGGCTCGTGCTCTTTCAGAATGGCTGGGGCAATGCGGAGAGTTTCTGCGCGCATTTCGAGAAGCACAGGGTCTACAACGCCCGGGTGATCACGGGGTTTCACCGACACCGGCCGAACGAAGTCGAAATCACCGTCCACGCGGACGCCATTCGCATCGGCAGTCTGTTCGGCGGCGACCTCTCCGCCGTGGCGAATCTGTGCCGGGCCATCCGCGCCGGCGGCATACCTTGTGAGAAGACCGATGCCATCGAGAAGGACCTCTGGGCGAAGATGCTCTATAACTGCGCTTTGAATCCGCTCGGGGCGATTCTCGGTGTGCCCTATGGGGCTTTGGCCCAACAGGCGACCACGCGGGGTTTGATGGACCAAATCGTGCAAGAGGCTTTTGCGGTCATGCGCGCGGCCGGCTACCGGACGCACTGGCCGAGCGCCGGGGAGTTCCTTGAAATGTTCTACGGACGGTTGGTTCCGGATACGGCCGAGCACAAGTCCTCCATGCTCCAGGACATCGCGGCCGGCAAGCGGACCGAGATCGACGCCCTGAACGGGGCCGTCATCAGGCTGGCCGCCGCGCACGGCCTCGACGTCCCATACAACCACACCGTCTGCAATCTCATCCGATTCATTGAGAACCGCCGGTCTGAGTGCTGAGAGCCTGTCCTATTTGCATTGTCGCAGCGATACGTCCTGAGGCGCAGAAGCATGCTTAAAAACTATCTCAAAACGGCGACGTCATTCTGAGCGAAGCGAAGAATCTGGGCTACGGACTTGAAGAACTTCTCATTCAGCGGTCGGATGGTTCGGAACCCCAAACGCATTATTTCGCGTTTGCGAGCCCTCCACGTCACTCACCATGACAAGTCAGAGTGCTGGTCTGAGACAGTTTCTTGGGGTGGCAGCGTCAAGGCCGTAGGTCTTGGCGATGGCTCTAATGCATTCGCGCAAGGCCATCGCCAAGCTGAGCTTGACGCTGCCACCCGAAACATGATTCGAACGCAACGAGTTCGGGCCAAGTGTCTTGGCGATGACTTGAACGGACGAATGTGGTATGATGCTGTGAGGAATACCTGAGAATCTGAACAATGCGCAGCCTGCGGAAAGGATCGATCGCCGGGGTTGCGGGGCTGAGGTGAATGGCTGGTAAGAGGATTGACGAACATACGCTGAAGGTGCTCGAGTTCGAGGACGTCAAGAACATCCTCGCGTCGTATGCCGCCAGCGATCTGGGCCGGGATGCCGCCCGGACGTTATACCCTTCCGTCGATCTGCGTTGGGCCCAGGCCCGGATTGCGGAGACGACCGAGCTGACCAGGGTGTTGGACCGAGGCGAGCGGGTGCCGATGGCTGGTTTGCGTGATATCCGGCCGATACTGAAGGAATTCGGCAAGAAGCAGACGGTGCTCGAGCCGGCCCAGTTGCTGGAGGTCGCCGACACGCTGGCCGCCAGCGGACGGTTGCGGCTGTTCCTTACGAATCTGGAGCCCTCGGAAAGCGACCGGCTGCGCGCCCTGGGCGAAAAGCTCGGCGACTTTCAGTCGATTCTGGACGAGA
Organism: uncultured Pirellulales bacterium; assembly: GCA_964346195.1. Classification (GTDB taxonomy): domain Bacteria; phylum Planctomycetota; class Phycisphaerae; order Sedimentisphaerales; family Anaerobacaceae; genus PLanc-01. Next base: position 1,231 of record CAYFUB010000279.1, on the reverse strand, counting down.
TCAATCGCTGCATCGGCGGCGACAAGCGCGTCCGCGACAACGCGTCGGAGAAGCTGAAGGACATCCGCCGGCACATCGGACTGTTGAGCGAGAGCATCCATCACCGGTTCGTGGGCATCGTCTCCGCGCCCTCGTTGCGCCGGGCGATTGAGAACGACAAATTTCTGATGCGTCACGGCCGGCCGGTGGTGGCCGTGAAGGCGAATTACCGCAACGCAATCAGGGGCACCGTGCTGGACCGCTCCAATACCGGCGCGACCCTCTATATCGAGCCGGATGAACTGGTCGAACTGAGCAACGACCTGGAGGACGCGCTCTTCGAGGAGAAGAAAGAGATCAACCGGATCCTCTGGGAGCTCACGAAGAGAGTGCTCGACGAACAGGAGGCGATCCTCAACAGCGTCAAGATGCTGGCGCTGGTCGACCTGACGTACGCGAAGGCGAGATTCAGCATTGCCTACAATATGAATCCGCCCGACCTCGACGCGAACGCGTCGTTACAGCTTCGCCAGGCCCGGCACCCTCTGCTGCTGCACCTGGCGAGCCGACAGAAGGGCTGCGAGGTGAGGCAGTTGACGAATGAGGTCGTGCCGATCGACGTGCGCCTGGGCGAGGACTTCGACCTGTTGTTGATTACGGGGCCGAACACCGGAGGAAAGACCGTTGTGCTCAAGACGGTTGGCCTGCTGGCGGCGATGGTCCAGAGCGGCATGCACATCCCGGCCCGCGCCGGCTCGCGCGTGTCAGTCTTCAAACAAATCTATGCGGACATCGGCGACGAGCAGAGCATCCAGCAGAGTCTCAGCACCTTCTCCGCCCACATGCGGCAGGTCGTGAACATCCTCGACCGGACGAACAACGGCACTCTCGTACTGCTCGATGAGCTGGGCGCGGGGACCGACCCCATCGAAGGGGCCGTGCTGGCTACTGCTATCCTCGACAAACTGTTGCACAAGGGCGGCAGGGTGGTCGTCACGACGCATCTGGGCCAGCTCAAGTCCTACGCCTACAGCACGCCACGGGCCCAGAACGGCTCGGTCCAGTTCGACACGGAGACCCTCCAACCGACCTACCGCCTCATGATTGGCACCCCGGGCAGCAGCAACGCGCTCGTCATCGCCCAGCGCCTGGGAATGCCCAGAGACGTCATCGGCCAGGCCGACTCGCTACTCGCGACCGAATCCGACGGCACCTCGGAGCTGATCAACCAGATTCAGGCCACGCGCGAGGA
>CAYFUB010000278.1:0-13090 GCA_964346195.1 uncultured Pirellulales bacterium | reverse complement strand
TGCACTGCAAAGGCGCAACATCTTGTTTTTCTAGCAAGCATTTTCGGTTGCGGCCCGAGGCCGCGCCGCGCTCAGAATGACATTGCCGTTTTGAGATAGTCTGTTAGCGGGCCGGGGCGAGTGATTATCCGCCCCTACTGTGCGGGAAGTCAAGACGTGGCGGGATTCAGCGGCGGGAACGTCATGGGCTCACGGCGCGCCGTGGTCTCGGGGGCTTGCCTGCTGCCGACTTCCGCGGCGGCCGCCCCAAGAGAGAAATCACCCTCCCCCGGTAACCAGCTCTCGGGACGTTCACTGGGTGTAGCCCGCATCGAACTCGGACGGGGCCACGCCGAACCGCCCTTTCGCGAGGCTGTACACGAACCTCCCCCGCGAATTGGACTGGATGAACAAGTACTGGCCCCTGACGACGAAGGTCACCTCGATCCTCCTGCCGTTCATGATGGCGGCCGCGCCCGACAGAAGCAACGCGCGGTGTACGTCCGTGCCCAGCTCGATGATGTGCTCGTCCGAAAAGCCGGTGCGCTGCAGAACGCGAACGATGTCGTCGGCACTGAGGTCGGCGACTTCGTTGTTGCCTCTGGGAACGACCTCCAGCCAGCCCGCCTCGCGGCCGAACTCGGATCGCTGGTCCCGCTTGAACGGCCAGCCACAACCCACCACCTCCAAAGCCAGTAGGATCAGGACCAGTGACCGGGTCACACCAAGCTTGAGTCCGCGTTTCTTGAGCACAGTATCTACACTCCTCATCTATCCGCCCATCAGCGGTTCTGACGGGCCAGGGCCTCTTGGAGATCCGCCTGGCTCAGTCCCGTGCGGGGCGGCCGCGTGGGTCCCCACGCGCCGTCTATCGCATTTAGGCTGCCCGGACCGCGCATCCCCATCGGCATCGACATCGACGTCGGCATCGATGCGGCTGCCGGTGTCCGTAGCTCCACGTCCCCGGCGCTGCGGACCAGATTCGCCGTCACGAAAACCGCAATCTCCTGATTCACCTTGTCGCTATCCTCGTTGCGGAACAACGGTCCGATCAGCGGGAAGTCGCTGAGACCGGGAACCCGGCTCTCCTTGCTCCTGCTGCGATTTACCGTTAACCCCGCCAGGGCTACCGTACCGCCGTCCTCGATCGTGACCGAGTTCCTGGCGATGCGCCGGTTCACCACGGGCAGGTCGCTGCCCCGGCCGCGCGGGATGCTGTCGCTGACTTCGATGGCCATCTCGAGCGTGATGTCATTGTTGTCCCCAATGAGAGGTGTAATCGTCAGGACCGTGCCGGATTCGATCTTCTGGAGCTCCGCCTGCGAGAAGAAGAACGCCTGATTCGTCGTCGGGGCGGACATGAAGAACCACTCTTCCGTGACCTGCCGCAGTTGCGACTGCTTCCCGTCCTGCGCGACAATCGTCGGACTCGACAGGATGTCCAACTGGCTGTTCTCCTTCAGCAGATTGATGGCTGCCAGCAGGGAGTCCGTGAACGTGGCATCGGGCGAGTAGCCGATCTGGAAACCGGTCAGCGATTCGCTGATAACGGCGCCTTCACTGAGGAAATCGCCGTTGAACAGGCCCGCCCGCAAGGTGGGGAAGCCCCACTGCACACCCAGGTTCAGGAGGTCGCCGCGCTCCATGACGACGACGCGGGCATGCAGCAGCACCTGGCGCGGACGCAGATCGATGCGCCGGATATCCTCCGCGATCCGCTTTGCTATGGTTGCAGGCGCCGTAACCATAATGGTATGGCCGCGGTCGTTGGGATCGGCGGTATCGATGGGCTCGGCCTTCGCATATCGCTGGTAGTACGGCGACAAGAGGTTGATGACCCGATCCGGTGTACGGTAATTCAAACGTATGATTTGCGTCTCGCTGATCTCGCCGAAGGCGGGGGCCCCGGGAGCCGGGTCGGCCACTAAGATATAGCCCGCCTCCCGCTTGACGATGTAGCCCGTGCCCGCCAGCATGATCTCCAGGGCTTTCTCCAAGGGCTCATCCCGGATATCGGCATAGACATTGCCGGCCACGTTCGGATCGGGGATGATGGCTACGCCGGCCGTGGACGACAGGTCCTGCAAGGCCTGACGCAGGTCGTCACCCTGGAACAATTGCGTGACCCCCTTGAAGACCATGTATGTGTCCCTGCCTGCCAGTCGGACTCTGTAGTCCGTGCCCTGCAGAATCCTCTGCAATGTGTACCCAACGGTCATGGGCGTCACGCCGGCCAGGTTGACTGGGGCCGCCACCGGGGTATTCTGGACGGTCGCATCGATCTGGATGTTCACACCCGTCTGCTTCATGATCTCGGTCAGCGCATCAATCAGGCCCGAACCCGGCAGCGCCATCCCGGTCGTATCGACCGGCGGAACCGGCGGCGTCGTGATCTCATCCCGCGTCACCCCTCTCTGGGCAAGCAGTATACTCAACCGCCGTTGGAGCTCGCTGATCGTCTGCTGCAATTGCGCGGAGGGCTGGCCGCCCGTCAGCCGGATGGCCTGTTCCTGATCCTGCGCCGCAGTCAGTTGCTGGAGAACCTGGCTGATCTCCTGGAGCGCCTGCTCCTTCTGTGTGACCGTCGTGTCCGGGGGCTTCGGCGTGGTGCCCGGACCCGGGCCGGGTAGCGTCCTGTCGGGCGCGACAACGGTCTCATCTCTCGTCACGGGCGGCGGAGGGGGCGGCGGAGCCTTCGTCCCGTCGATATCTTCGGTCACGTTCGCGAAGGGAATGCTGTTCGGATCGAATTCGAACCCTTCTTTGTACAATTGCAGCTCGCCGGTCCAGGCGTAAGGGACCCTGATGGTGTACTTGCCGTCGTTGCCGGTCACGGCCTTCTGGCCACCGGGTACGGCAGTCAGGGTGACATTGGCGACAGGCTCGAAATCCGCCCCCTCGCCGTAGCCGATCTTGTTGATGATGGTCACCATCTTGATCCTGGCGGTGAAGTTCTGGTTCGAGAGGTCCTGGACCACCGCATCGATCAGTTTGGCCGGCGGACTGAACGTGTGCGCCAGGCTCTCCGGCCTGATCTTGCCGCGCCAGCCGTGGGTCACCTGCAACTGGAATTCACCGTTGGCATCGGTCGAGACCGGCCCCAGATCAGAAGCGCGGCCCGCAGCATCGTCGACGAACACGAGCACTTCCGCCAGAGGGCCGTCCTCACCGGTCACCCGACCGGATATCGTGTACTCGATGGCGCTGGGCGTATAGTCCTCGGAAGTCAGCGACGACAGCACCTCCGCATACTCTTTGTTCTCGGGCAAGAACGTATAACCCGCCTTCATCGGCGTGACGGTTCCCATCCAATTCCAGGGCACCTCATCACTGTAGGACCCGTCTGGTCCGGAGACCGGCGACCTGGGCAAACCCTTGAGCATGACGCCGCTCTGGCCGACGTTGCCGGAGATCTTGTAGGTAATGGTCTGGGCCCGGAAATTCTGTTTCAGGTCCTTGGTGACCGGACTGATCATCTGGCTGGCCGGCTCGAAAGAGTACCCTTCTTTCGTCGGTATCACCGATCCCTCCCAGCCATACTCGACCTTCACGCTGTACTGTCCCCCCGAATCGCTGGTCGGATTGCCGGGAAGTCCGTCCAAGGTAACGTTGCTCGTTCCGGCCGTGCCGGAAATCGTCAGGAAAATCGCCTCAGGATTGTAATTCTGGTCCGAATGGGCGGCGACGACCTTCTTGTATTCCCTCGATTGCGGCTCGAACGTGTACCCGGCCCTCTCGGGAATCACCTTTCCCGACCACCCGTATTCGACGACGGCGATATAGAAGCCGTCCGCGTCCGTGACGGGCTCGTCGGGCAGGCCCTTCAGAACGACCCCGGGCAGTCCCGTGGTGCCCGAGATCTCGTAAGAAAAGACCTCGACCTGGTAGTCTTCATTCGTCAGGTTCTCCGTCACCACGGAGTATTCGCGATATTCGGGCGTGAACCGATGTCCTTCTTTCTTGGGCGTCACCTTCCCGTTCCACGCATATCCCACCTCGGCACTGTAGCTGCCGTCCGCCTTGGTCACCGGGTTTCCGGGGAAACCTTCCATCGTGACGCCCCCGACCCCGGCCCGACCGGAGATCGTCAACTTCAGCTCGTAGGGCTTGTAATTGTGTATCTCGTCTTTCGAGACCTGGCTGTACATCTGGGTGCTGGGCTCGAAGCGATACCCCATCTTCTCGGGCACGGCTGTGCCGCTCCAGCCGAACTCGACCGTGGCGGTATAGCGGCCCGATTCGTCGCTGATCGGCTCTCCCGGCAGGCCCGATATCTTGACCCCCGACAGACCCACCGACCCGGAGATGGTGAACGTCAACAGCTTGGCCGCGTAATCCTCGCCGGGCAGGTTACTCGTGACTTTGTCATAGGTCCTCTGGGCGGGGTCGAAGGTGTACCCCATCTTCACCGGCTTGACGGTCCCGCTCCAGCCGTACTCGACGTCGACGCTGTAGATCCCGTTCTCGTCGGTTATTGGAGCAGGGCTCACCGGAAAACCACTCATCGTGACGCCCGAGGTGCCCACCGATCCTGAGATCACGTACTTGATCTTGGTAGGCGGGCGCCTTAGCTGGCTGCGGGTCTCTGGTGCCAATAAAAGAATTGCGCAGAGGGCTAGCACCCCACCCCATGATAATCTACCGATGTGTTTCCTGGCCATAGGTTAACGTCCCTTTCTGCAGCCGTTACTACGCCATCCCACGGCTTTCCAGACTCTATCGGCGATCCTGCGCCCTGCTTTAAGCAAAAACCTCCCCTGCCGTATGCTACAATTACAACGGAATGACCGTCTTGCCACCAAGCCGGCTGGCGTCGATCACCTGCACCACCTTTCCGGCGCTCTGTTCGACAATCTCCAGCCCGATTTGATCCTGGAAGTTGCCGCCTCTCTCGAATTTCATGACGTTCGCGCCTCTCTCGTCTCTTTCCATGCCGGTGACCCTGTCATATTCGAGTATGGCCGTCAGACGATACGTGTCGGGCGCGACGTCAGCCACATCCAGCACACCGGAGAAATTCCGTACGCTCAAGGGGAGCAGGATGCCGCTTTGCCCGACGCCCTCACTGCTGAGCACGAGTCGCTTTCGTGTCGCCCCGTCCAGCGTGGTCAGCACGGCTCGACAGCGGGGCAGCACGTGAACGTCTCCGTTGTTAAGGAAACGCGCCGTCACCATGAAGCGCGAAGGTGACAATTCGGAAACCGTAAACACCAGGTTGTCCAACTGAGGCGTGCCCTGGACGTTCTTGTCCAGGACACACACGCGGGCTTTCGTCACGCCGGCCGGTTGCCCGTCAGGATACGTCGAGTTCAGCCGGATCATCCCGTAGTAGCTCGGAAGTCCCGCGGGAGAGCTCGGCATCCGGACGCCGATCCTCAGATTCTGGCGGCCGAAGCCCCGCAGGGTGAACCGCGCCGGCTCTACCGTCGCCCATTCGCTACAGCCGAACATCTCCCCCCGCACGTTTCTGGAGGACACGGCGTTGACCATATGGTCCGGCAACATCATCTCTGCCGTCACGTGGACTGTCTCCGTGGACCCATTCACGACGGCAATGGACCCGGTGCGCATGGCGCCCGGGACTCCATCGACGAACAGGTCCACCGGGTCCACGTCGAGTGGCGCATCGACATTGATATTCGCCACCCGCGGATCGCCCTTGAATTGCAATTCCTTCTGGAGTTGGGCACTGCGCTGCCCATCGACGTAGAGGAACCCTTCGACCTTGTAGGTACCGGAGGGAAGCGCTCGTCCCACGTCTTCCAGCAGGTGCAGCTTTGCGCCGGGAATGATGCCGGTATCGATGAATTCTCTTTCCGTGACCTTGCGCCAGTGACCTCCCCATCGCCCCCAGACGCGCACCATTCCTGCCAGACGCGAATAGGTCCCGCCGTCATTCCTGATGTCCATCGAGACGAGGGTCGCCGCGAGCCGCGTCGTGGTCGGAGTCCGAAACTCCAGACCGACATCCGTCAGCTCGACGACGTGACGCATGGGACGTCCGCGCACCTCGACGATGACCGGAACCACGTACTCAAGAATGGTCATCGCCGTCACACCTTCGATCAGATCGGGCCGAGGGGCCGAACGGGCCAGAATGGCAGCGAAGTAATAGCCGCGTGACCCCGCGGGCACGTTGATCCGCAATCGCACGGCCTTTCTGTCAACAGGACCGACCTCCACCACGTCTTTCTCCAGTTGCAGCCAACTCACACAACTCCGCAGACCCGATCGGTCCACGTTCGTCTCATCCGGCTGAATGTCATCCCATATCCCGTTCGGGTCCTGGGTCACATCCACGATGCGCAGGTCGATGGTCTCGGTTACGATCTTGCTCAGATTCTCGAACACGATGGGCTGCCATTTGCCTCTACCGGCCTGGCCCTCGATTCTCATCTTCATCGGCTGCACGAGGAACTGGCCGAAGGCGGAGCCGCCCGCCAGCAGCACAACCACCAAGGCTCCGATAATCCGACCGGGAAATTTGCCTGTCTGATGCCCAAGAAGGGCTAAATCCATTCGCATGATTCGACTTCCAAACACCGTTGTCACTCCCAATTTCGCAGACTCAGTTCTGATCGTGGACCTCCGAACGCGGTCCATACAGTCGGTTCTCCGCCAATTCTGCGGTTTCTCACCTTTTCGGCAATCCAAAGAAGGTACTTGCCCGGTTTCTCGTGAATTCCGTGAAACGCCCCCAGCTTACGATGCCGCCTCCTGTCAGGACTGCCCCTTTCTGGTCCCGAAGACACCCTTGGATAGGTAACATCGAGATTACCAAATCCGAGATGCTTTGTCAATACCTATTTTGCCCATCTTCACAATTTTACCATTGTCATCTCATTCGGGATTGTCGCACGCGGCGGCCGGTCTCTCATTCAATGAAAAAGGGGAGAGATGGACGATTCCACCCCTCCCCTTGTGTTCATCTGTTCCTCGCCGCGAACACCATTGTAAGTACCGGCTCAACCAGGAACGGCGAAAACCGTGCTCACGCGGTGTCCGTCGGCAGGGCTCTGCCGTTGCACGGCTACGTTATACTCTCGGGACAACCTTCACCGAAACGGTAGCGACATGCACGTTCTTCGAACCACCGGCGGTCTTGCTCAGATCAGCGTCCTTCAACTTCACACAGACGGTCCTGGTGCCGCCAGGGGCATCGACGTTCGCATCATCGATGCTCGCCGAGTACTTGCCGGGGACAGCGCCCGTGGCCGACACGGAAACGCTCACCTCAATGTTCACGTTGGTTTCGATCTTGATGTCGGTGCAGCCTTCGTACTCGTGAATGCTCTTTTGACTCAACTTGATCTTGAGCTTGTCCTGGTCTTTGATCTTGATCCAGTAGCCAACATCCATCACGACGGGAATCGTGGTGACTTCCTGCGGAATGAACTTGCACGGCCACTCATGGATCTTGATCTCGCCAGCTTGCGCTGTCATGGCCAGCAGAGCCACTGCTGCGACTGCAAATAGTACCTTCTTCATCATCACTTCCTTTCTAACTTAACCCTCGCTCCGGATTGGCCGATAAGGCCCTGTGGAGCTAACCCAGTTACTTGGCTCAGGCAACGCACGCCTGGGCCGGATACTCCAGCGGGCACCACCACGTTCAGCGACTTGTTCGGACCTGCCCGCTCCCGGCCCGGTAAGTCGCGGCCCTTTGCACAATGAAAAACTTGACCTGCGATTTTCATTCCCACTTGGCATTTGACATCGTCCTACCGCCCGGAAAGAGGGCCTTTCTCTCCAGACATCTCGCAAACCGTCCCCAGTTTGCGAGCTCATTGCGTCATCACCTTACCTCCTTTCTCCCCTGTCCCTCGCCGAGGGGGCTCTGTTTGGGATCGCACCTTTCCGTAGGTCGGGACAATCGGTTCAACCAGATTATGCCAGCCCGACAGAATCGGTCGCGAAGCCCTGTTTCATCACCCTCTCCGAACTAAGGTCCTGCCGTTACGGTGATCACCAGGATCCCGCTATACCGTCCTGCCGGGTAAGACGCTAATCCGTCCATTCCCACTTGCAGCTCGATGGGGACATCCACGCCGGTGCTCGGCGTCGAGTCCCGCGCAGTGGCAATCGGCACACGCCGGTTCGTCCCCACGTGAACTTGCCTGCCGTTGATCGCCACCGACATGTGCTTGGCCGGTATCGCGGCTTTGCCACGCTCGTGCCTGAGACCCTCGAACGAAGCCTCGATATGGTACGGACAGTTGGCCACCACCTGGACCGTCGTCCGTCCCGCCAGGCGCTTGGTGCCGGGTCCGTAGACCTCGCCCAAATACAACGGCTTCGACGAGCCCTTCACCATCACAAATGGCACAAACGGGTTTACCGCCGAGGCGGTACTCGTCGCGACCAGGCAGCCCGCGACAATCGCACATGTCTTCGCCAGATTCCACATCTTGTTGCCCCCCCAGGAACTAACCGCGCGTCTTTGAAACGTCCATGCGGTTCCATCCATCTGGCGCCTTTCGCTCCTGCATTCGGCTAAATAAACTCATCCAGTTGTCTGAGAGCCCCTCCGCTTTGACCACGTCCGTATGGAACTGCCCTGATGACGAACCTGTCCCTGGTGATAGCGCGAGAAGTAAGAAGTACTGCCCTGAGGTACTGCGGACCCTCGACCTTTCGCGACCCTCCTCACTTTCTCACTCTCCTGCCATCAAGCCGGATGTGACACGAATCACATTTCTCATGTCACCCCAGCCCTGTAACAACACAGTTACACACTATTCGAGATTCACTATTTTACCAAGATTAGCAGTTTTGCCATTCCTTGTCAAGGCAAAAAATCTGGAAATCAGTTTTTTTATCCCGACTACTTCCTTTGCCGTTTTACGCTATCTTACCTATATATTCAGCGAATGTCAACCCCCTTTGGGAGCAAGAACTAGGAATACGGCGTTGATGGAGCAATACCGATGCGGCCCGGCTCCCAGCCGGCAGAGGCGGAGGGGCCCGTCACGGGTCAATTCGGGACACGCCCGATAATGCGGCACACATAACTCTTTTTGTGACAAGCACCTGCGCTACAGTGGCTGGGGCCGGAAGATCGCTCGATCCAAGACCCCGTAAGCGCTAAAGCTGCCCCGGGCGGTCAGCCAGACGGCCAGAAATACCGTGACGGCCGTGCCGGAGAAAATGGCGATCGTGATGGCAATCTGGTGCTTGATGGCCACCAGCGGATCGGCCCCGCCGAGGATGACACCGCTCATCATGCCCGGCAGCGATACCAGGCCGATGGTAGCCATGGACGCCACCGTCGGCAGCAGTGCCGCCTGGAGAGCGTCCCGAAAATAGGGCTGGAGCGCTCCCTGCAGTCGGGCGCCTTGGGCGAGGCTCTGGTGATACGCCTTCTCGCTCCTGGGGATCGGCTCGTAGAAACTCCGCAGACCGATAATGTCGGCACGAAGACAATTGCCAAGGATCATTCCACCGATCAGGATCAGGTACTGCGCATCGAGCCAATTGGGTCGAGGTAGAATCGGCCCGACGAACACCGGTGCGGGAGCCGCGGTGCCGGCCAGCAGCGCGATGAAGAGCGGTCCCGCAAAACGCCACACGCGCAGCCGGCAGCCGCGAAGAATGGAACCATCGGCCACCGCGACCATCACGATCAGCCAGGCCAGATTCAGCCCGGCACTGTTCTTATCAAAGATAATCTGGAGATAGAATAAAACAAATAGCAACTGGACCGTCATCCGCGCGACGGCGATCCCGGTCTCCCTGAGAATCGGCACGCGCTGGCAGAGCAGGAGGGCCAGGGGGAGAATCAGCAGGAGGTAGCCGGCCGTCAGTCCCCACACGCTGATGTCCAGGATATCATTCATGTTTCTTTCCCTCACCGCTCGGCAAGCCGCGAAAGATGGATCACCCGCTCGGAGAACGCCTGCCATTCGCTGTCGTGAGAGATCGATAGGACCGTCAGGTCCCGCACCTCCTGAAAGAAGCCCACCACTGCCTGCTTGCTCTCCCCGTCCAAGGCAGACGAGGCCTCGTCGGACAGCACCACGGGACGGTCGAGCAGGACGGCGGAGATCAGGGCAATCCGCTGCTTCTCGCCGCCGGAAAGCGCGGCCATCTCCTGGGCGAGCAGCGCCGCCGGCAGGCAAAACCGCTCCAGGAATTCGCCGGTGCGCTCGAGATTGCCCCGCAGGGCAACATTCGCCTTGTATAAGAACGGACGTTCCAAGACCTCGCGCACCGTCCCGGCCCCCAGGTCGGGCTCTTGGGCGACATAAGCCAGTTGGCGGCGCACCTCCCAGACGTGGTGTTCATCGACGGGCCGTCCGAACACTCGGGCGCTTCCCTCCTGCGGCACGACCAGCCCCAGAACACACCGCAACACGGTGGACTTGCCGGCCCCTTATCTCCGGCGAAATGCAGGCGCGGACTCTATATGCGACCGAGTCTCGGGGCGGGGCCGTCGCTCCTTGTCATACTAAGTCGCTGCGCCGCTTCGCGGTTGGCGTCCGAAGTGAAGACGTCGGTGTCTCCTGTCATCCTGAGCGAAGTGAGGAGCCTGCCCGGGCGAGCGCCCGGCCCTGGAGAACTCCCGCGGAAAGGTATGATGCCGTTCTGCCGGCGGCTCTGAGGAAAGGGGGCGCAAAAAAGGCGGTATCGTGCTCGATGCCGCCCCAGAACTCCCCGAGTAGGGCTCGAACCTACAACCTAGCGGTTAACAGCCGCTCGCTCTACCAATTGAGCTATCGGGGAATAACGCCGAAAAGCAAAGCCCTCGAGAGCAAGCCTGAGGCTCGCTTTATTATCGTCGGAGATTCAACCGATTTCAATCACTTTGTCAAGATTTATCTCGTATCGCATATTGCCGATAGAGAAAAAGCGGCTGCGCTGGACGCGCGCGACCAGGCAGAGTAAACTGTGTGGTTTGCGTATTCTATGCAGAGTCGCTATGCTATGGCAGGCCGCAGGATGGTCATCCTTGCACGTATAACCTGAACAGGTAGTAGAATATGAGGAACATTGACGTGCCATGGCGCATCTTATCGTTTTATAGGAGCAGTCGTTTGGTGCTTCAAGTCTTGGGTTAGTGCGAACATGGCCAAGGATATTCTCAGTGTGGGGGAGTTCACGATCATCAGGCGCATCGGCAATGGCGCCCGCAGCACGATTTATCTGGCCACGGACGAGGAGGACGGCAGCGTCGTCGCCTTGAAACGCCTCATCTTCGAGAAAGCGGAGGATCACCGGTTCTTCGAGCAGACGGAGACCGAATACAAAGTCGCATTGAAGATCGACCACCCGTACGTCCGTAAATGTTACAAGCTCCAGAAGATACGTAGTATGTTCAGAGTCAGGGAGATGCTGCTGTCCATGGAGCACTTCGAGGGCAAAACCCTGGAGGAAACGGCCACGTTGAGCCTCGGGGACGTTCTGCTCGTCTTTCGGATGGTGGCGACCGGGCTCAATATGATGCACCACCAGGGTTTCGTCCACTGCGACATCAAGCCCAACAACATCCTCATCAACAAAAGCGGCAGTATCAAGATCATCGACCTGGGCCAGAGCTGCCCTATCGGGACCATCAAGTCCCGCATCCAGGGCACGCCCGACTACATTGCCCCCGAGCAGGTCCGGCGCAAAACCCTCGGCCCGAAAACGGACATCTTCAACCTTGGGGCGACCATGTACTGGGCCCTGACGGGCAAGAACGTACCGACCCTGATCCCGAAGAAGAACGGGCTGCGGGCCGTTCCGACCCCGAAATGCCTGGCCCCTCACGAGCTTAAGAGGCAGTTACCGGTCGGGGTTTCGAAGCTGGTCATGGACTGCATCAAGGAGGACCCGGCCGAGCGGCCCGCCAACATGATGGACGTCATCTCCCGGCTCGACCTGATGATCCACAGCATCTTCGGCAGCAAGATACGAGCGAACCGAAATGCCTCAAACAACGATCGATCTGCTCAATAGGGGAATCCAGGCCAACCAGACGGATCGATTCCGGCGGGCCAATCTCATTTGTCTGCCCGCCCAGGGCGCGCTGACCGTCGGCGGCGACATCCACGGGCACCGCCGGAATTTCGAGCGCCTCGTCGCCCGCGCCGACCTGGCCGGCCATCCGGACCGGCACCTCATCCTCCAGGAGATCATTCACGGCGGCCCCGAGGACCAAGCGGGCGGCTGCCTGTCCTACCAGTTGCTGTTCGAGGCCATCCGGCTCAAGCTGGACTTCCCCGACCAGGTCCATTTCGTGATGGGCAACCACGATACGGCCTGCATCAGCAGCACGGAGGTCATGAAGAACGGCAAGGAGATGAACCGCGCGATGGCCTCCGCCCTCGAGCGGGAGTTCCGTCAGGCCGGCCCCGACGTTCGACTGGCCATCCGGCAATTCCTCTTCTCACAGCCGCTGGCCGTCAAGTGCAGCAACCGGATCTGGATTTCCCACTCGCTGCCCGGCGACCGCGCCGTCAACACGTTCGACCCCGGCATCTTCGACAGAGAGCTCCGGATCGCCGACTGCGAGAAACCGGGCTCGGCCTACCTGCTGACCTGGGGCCGCCGGCACAGCCGCACGACCATCGACCAGATGGCCAGACTGCTCGACGTGGACCTCTTCATCCTGGGCCACCAGCACCAGCAGGAAGGCTGGTGCCGGCAGGGCGACAACCTCCTCATTCTCATCTCAGACCACAATCACGGTTGCCTGTTGGAAATCGACCTGGCGCAGACCTACACCGCCGCGAAACTCGCCGATTCCCTCACCCCCCTGGCCGCCATCGAGTAGACCCCGCGCCCACGAACTCCGAGGCTGTGTGAGAAGCTCGTTTCCAAGTAGCATGGGCGTCCCGCCCATGAGTTGCAGGGCCATCCTGGCCCTGCAGAGCTTGCCTTCGCACGAGCGAGACGCCCGTGCTGCTTCTCATCCACCCTATCAGTCCAGCAAACCGTTCAGAACCAGCACGGCCTCCTAGCGAAGGGTCATCAGTTGCCGCAGGCCCTGCTGGGCCGTCGCGAGTTCCTGGCGGGCCTCAGTAGCATGGGCGTCTCGCCCATGAGTAGCACGGCCGTCCCGGCCGTGGGTACCACGGGCACGCGCTCCCAAACGCATCATTTCGCGTTTGCGGACCCCATCTTGTCCGTG
>CAYFUB010000277.1:0-2284 GCA_964346195.1 uncultured Pirellulales bacterium | reverse complement strand
CGCCCGCAGGCGGATGCCGCCGTCGCCCGGGACCGTGGGCGTGAAGAGCAGCCGCACGCCGAACTCCTTGTATTCGACGGTGATGGTGGTCGCTCCGGTTACGCCGGCCCCACCCTGCGGGACGGGGATGGGAAACTCGCCGCCGGCCAGGAAGCTGGCCTCCTCGCCGCTGAGGGCCACCAGGGTCGGATTGGCCAGCAGTCGCACGTATTGATTCTCCGCCAGGGCTTGGAGAAAGAACTCCAGGTCGGCGTGCGGGAAGCCGCCGAAGAGGGTGACGCTGGAGCCGGTGCCGCCGCCGGGCGTATCGAAGAACAGGCTATCGAAATCGGAGGGTTGCAGGAATGTCTGGCTGGCCACGCCGATGCCCGGCGCGGCCTGCCCGATGCGCTGGCCGAAGAAGAAGTCCTCGCTGGTGTGGATCGTGTCGATGCCCAGTTGGCGAATGGCGGCCCGGCTGACCTCGGCCACGCGGACCTGCAGTTGCACCTGCTGCACGCCGGCCAGGCTCGTCATGTCCACGTGCTGAATTTTCGATTTCTCGAGATAGTCGCGCAGTTGCGTCACCTGGTCGGTGCTGCGCAACAGCCCCTGGACGAGCAGGACTTCGCCCGAGTCGTTCACTTCGAGCTCGGCGGTGGGGAAGAACCGTTGCAGGCTGGCGCGGATGCTCTCCAGGTCCAGCCGGACGACGACCCGCTGTTGCCAGGTCTGCTGCTCGTCCTCGCTCCAGAGGATCAGGTCGGTGCTGCCGACCTTGATGCCCTGGACGAGGACCTGCTGGGGCGTGAGGACCTGCACGTCCGCCACCTTGGGATCGGTCACGGCCACCCGGGCGGCCGGCCACGGCGCGCGGATGATGGCCGAGCGGCCCACGATCAGCGTGATCTGCTCCGACGGCGCAATGTCCTGCCCGAGTACCGTGCCGCAAAGTCCCATAACAAAAACGATGGCCACGAGCCATCTCAAGGAGTGACACCGCATTGTAAGTTTCTTTCCGGAACCAGGCATATTCGCCCCTCCCTAATAGGAGTCCAACCATTGGAGCCGGCGAGCACCGGCCCGCTCTTTCGTGACGTTCATAAGGGTTAACTGCCTTCCTCCAACAGGGCCGCCTCCACCTCGTTCGGCTCGTTCTTGACCTCCAGCTCGACCTCCTCGCGTTTCTGCCCGCGGATGACGTCCACCTTAGTAGTGACGCGCTTTTGCTGGAAGGCGCCGACGTATTCCGGCGTGGGCATCGGCGGCAGCGGCATGGCGGACGGGAGCGTCGGCCCGGCGTTCGGGTCGGCCCCGGCGCCGGCCAACTGCGCCGGCGTCGTGGACGGCCGGTTGGCGTCGATGGCCGGCCCTTCGCCCAGCATCTGCTGGATGCGGCTGAACAGGGCCAGCGTCTGCGGGTCCATCGCCTCGCTGGCGGCCGTCAACTGGCCTTCTTTGACGACCATCGGCTCCATCGGGTTCCAGTTCTTGTCCAGCGGATTGCGCATGGCCAGTCCGAGCGTCCCGCGCTCCATCGTCAACTGCAGGGCGGCCGCCTGGCGCGACGTGACCGCCAGGGCCACGGTGACGTTGCCGCTACTGGTAATGCCTCTGCGCGTGGGCTTGCTTACGGGGTTCTTGCTGTCCTGGTCCTGGGCGGCCGTGACGACTGTCTCATCCTGCACACCGAGGACCTGGATGTTCTGCAGCAGGGGGGTCACGACGGCTTCGCCCTTGGTCCGGTCGTGCAAGGGAAACGTCGCGAAGACGTCCACGACACAGCCGGGATACAGCAGGTCCACGGCCGTGGAGCGGCGCGCCAGCGAGATTTGGAAGGCCAGCATGCCGGGCTTGAGCAGGTCATCGATCGCGTTCTCCGGCAGAAAGCACGACGGGGTCAGGGCCTGTCCCTTCGCTACCTCCATCTTGAGCGTCTTGCCGATGGCCTGGGCCGGGCTGCTGAAGTAGCCGACGGGCAAACCCGTTCTGGGCGCCTGCTCCACCACGACGTGCTCTTCGGTCAGACGCGTCCGGGCCGGCAGGTCTGACTGGGCCACGAGGACCTGCGACTCCTCAGCCTGCCGGGACGCCTGGGCGGCGCTTCTTACCTGGATCCACTGGAACAGAAAAGCGGCCGAAGCGGCGGCGAGCAGGCCGAGTATGACGAGGACAACAACTGCGAGCTTCATAATTATTCTACTCCATCTTCAGGGCCTCTGCACGCGGACCCCCGCATGGCACCATCAAGTGCCTTCCCTGGCCATCGTCACCGTGCAGCCTAGATGGGTAGGCACGGGCAGCA
>CAYFUB010000276.1:0-3476 GCA_964346195.1 uncultured Pirellulales bacterium | reverse complement strand
TGGAGCGAGTCGAAGGACCGGTACAAAGTTGTGCTGGGCGACCTAAGTATGACGACTCTCTCGCGCAAGCAGTTGACCCAACTCGCGCAATAGCCGACGCGTCCACGTGTGGGACAAATCAGGGCCGGGCAGCGCAGCCCGGTCCTTTCTTTGCATGTCGCCGAGGCTGCCACCTGTGCGGAACGAACGCAAGATCGACTCACATGGTGGGCGGCCCGCCCGGAGGTCTGTCTTTCCTCGACTTTGGGAAGGGTGCGGCCGGAATACAGTGGCGGTCCTTGCGGTTTTCGTAGCATGGGCGTCGCGCCCATGAGTCGCAGGGCCATCCTGGCCCTGCCTTCACGGGCGGGACGCCCGTGATACTCATGGGCAAGATGCCCATGCTACGTGAGTGCAGGTGCCCGGCTCGCGAAGCGATTCGAATCCGCCACTGAATGCCGGCCGCACCCTTTGGGATTGCCTCGCTCGAAATGAGCTTGACAAACTTCATAACGTTCGCGAAAATCGAAATGGTGGGAATCGGATGCAAAAAGTCGGTAGTTCGAGCCATTTATGTATGGATTCCATCAGAAGAAGGACCAGTTAAGCGAGCCCGTCCGTGTTTTTCTTTTGCGTTGCGCGCAGGCAGTGCACAGGGACTACCCTGATGCCAAGATCGTCCTGTACGGCTCACAGGCTCGGGGACAGGCGACTCCGGAATCCGATGTGGATCTGCTGATCCTTTTGGACTCCGAGATCACCTCGCAGGAGCGAGCCTCGATCCACGACAGGCTCTATGAGATTGGCCTTGAATGCGACATGGTGATCAGTGCCATTGTCAAGAGCATTCCGCACTGGGAACGGCCCATATCAAGGGCGACGCCGCTTTATCAAGCTATTCAGAACGAAGGGATCCTCGTGCCATGACCGGCGGTCAGAGAGACCTGGTTCGTTATCGGATGGAGCGAGCCCTTGAGACGCTTCAGGAGGCTCGGTTGATGCTGGAAAGCGGGCACCTTCACGGCGCGGCGAACAGAATCTATTATGCGTGTTTCTACGCCACCGTGGCCTTGTTGTTGACAAGGGGGTTGTCCAGCCCCAAGCACAGCGGGGTTATGGCTCTTCTCAACAGGCATTTCGTCAGAGAGGGTATTGTGCCTATCGAGATGGGGAAGTTCTATTCGAGAGTGTTCGATAATCGCCTGGAAAGTGACTACGGTGATATTGTCGAACCGAAGGAGGAGGACGTAAGAGCCGACCTCAAGAAGGCCGAGGAATATCTCGCGCAGGTTGAATCCCGGTTGCAGTCGATCTGACAATCCGCGGCGGTACCGACAATCCCCTCGTATTTCTCTCCCGTCTGCTGGCGGAGCATTCTCCAATCTCCTGATCATACGGTTTATGATTGATTCGTGCGCGGTCTGTCATCCCTTCGACTCCGTTCAGGGCAGGCTCTGAACGGAGCGCAGCGGAGTGAAGGGGGCTCCCCAAACGCGAATGATTGCGTTTGCGGGCCCCAACGATCTGGCCTGCGAGCGAGAGAAACCTCCCTTCCGATGGCCAGATCCTTCGGCTGCGCCTCAGGATGACAGAGCCCAGCGCGCGAGAAGTCCCCCTAGTCCGTATTAGGCACGTCCGGGCTTGCGCGGAGGCGGAACATCTCTGGTAATGCGCGAAGATGAGCCACCCGCGCTATGATTCCGCGGCCGCGGGTTGCGCCGAGGGGGGCTTTGCGTCTATAATGGTGAAGTTCTGAGGCACGAAACGACGTAAGGAGCCTGGAGTGAATGATCGGCAGACAGAGCTGCTCGAGCTGCTGGAGACCTCGGGGGCGAACCTTCACGCCCTGCTGACCAGGCTCACCTTGCGCGAGGATGTGGCTGAGGAGCTTATGCAGGACCTGTTCCTCAAGCTCCAGGGCGCCCGGGACCCGGGCGGTATCGACTGCTGGTATGCGTACGCCCGCCGGACGGCGATGAACCTCGCCTTCGACTGGCGGCGCCGGCAGGCGACCCGCCGGACCGGCTCGCTCGACGACATGGCGGAGCGTGCCTCAGAAACCGCCGCCCCGTTGAGCAGGCTCATCGCGTCCGAGGAGCTCGAGCAGGTTCTCGCTGCAATCGATCGGCTCGGCGGCGCCTCGCGCGAGGCTTTTGTCATGCGGTATATCGAGCAGGATTCCTACGAAGAGATTGCCGAACAGCTCGGCAAAACGGTTCATCAGGTGCGCGCCTTGTGTTTTCGGGCGATGAGTACGTTACGCCACGTGCTCGGATGCGATCCTGTGCCGGCGAACGGAAAGGGGGTGCGGCATGTCGAAGATGAATGAAGCCGAACTTCGACGGCGCCTCGAATCGCTTTCCGAGGTGCGACCGTCGCCCCAGGCCACCCGCCGGGCCCTGGACCGCGTCCGGCAGACTGTTTTGAACAAAGAGAATCTACAGGCGCGCCGGAGCCTCTGGAGAATACTCATGGACAGCAAGTGGAGCAAATTAGCCGTCGCCGCGGCGGTCATCCTGGCCGTGGCGCTCGGCCTCAATATAATCGGCAGCCGCCACCTGGGCGGCGTCGCCTGGTCGCAACTGCTGGAAAACGTCCAGCAAGCCCGCTCGTACATCCATCGCACCCTCTTGACCATCTCCGTCTCGGGCCAGCCGGACGCCGAATACGAGTTCGTCATGTACCGCTCCGCCGACTATGGCCTGAGACGGGACGCCTATCGGGAGGGCAAGCTGGTTTCCCAGTTGTTCATCTCCCGCAACGCGGAGGACTGCGTGGAAATCGTGCCGGACGAGAAAAAATATGTGAAGGCGAAGTTCACCGACGAGCAGTTGAGCGAGATCCGCGAGAAGAACGACCCGCGCAAGCTGGCCACACTCCTCATGGGTTTCGAGCACACGGACCTGGGCCGGCAGACCATTGAGGGCCGCCCGTGCGAAGGCATCGAGGTGGACGACCCGAGGTTCGGCAGAATGCTCTTTGAGGAGGGCAAGGGCCGCATCTGGGCCGATGTCGAGAGCGATCTGCCCGTCCTCATGGAGTTCGAGGGCACCTCCGCGGGCGGCTCGATCCGGACGCGCGTAGTCCTCGACCAATTCCGTTGGGACGCGGGCCTGACGGGCGCCGACTTCGAGCCGAATATCCCCGAGGACTATACGGTGCTCGCCGAAGTGGATCTGTCCCCGGGAGATGAAACGGTGGTCAAGGCGCTGCGGAGCTTCGCCAAGATCACGGGCGGCAGGTATCCGAGCAGTCTCGACATCATGACGGCCATGAGCGAGGTCCAGGCGGCCTTCATCTCGGAACGCCGCAAGCGGGGAATCGCCCTCGAACAGGAGCCCACGAAAGAGGAAATGAGCGATATCCTCGCCATCCAGGGGACCTGCATGTACTACGGCAGCCTGATGACCGACGGCAACGACGTCGCGTACTACGGCGACAAAGTGACGGCGGAGTTCCCGCACGCGGTCCTGATGCGCTGGAAATGCTGCAGCGAC
>CAYFUB010000275.1:0-9893 GCA_964346195.1 uncultured Pirellulales bacterium | reverse complement strand
TGACCTTAGTGACAGGGCGCAGGTCCACCTCATCGAGGCGGTGTTCAAACGCCTGGCGTTCGAGGACGCCAAGGTTGATGTGCTCCTGACGCTCGTGCGCAATTCGAGTTTCAGTCCCGTCGGCAGGGCGGCCCTGCTGGAGCGGCTGGACCGGCTCGCCTTCGAGCACAACAAACGCAAGATTCTCGATGCGCTGAACGAGCAGAGGGCCTGAGCAGAATATCGGCGCCCATCGATTACTTCCAAGAGCCACGCATGGGCGGCCTGCTCCGAGACTCCGTTCTGCGAAGCCCACTGTGCAGTGCGAAGGAGGGCGCGCCGTACTGCAAAGGCGCAGCCTCTTGTTCTCTTGGCAAGCATTCTTGGTTGCGGGCGGAGGTCGCGCCGCGCCAGCTGCGAACAGAGGGGACCTGCCTATCCCGCCTCGACCGGCGTATCGGTTCGAAAAGAGCGTCAAGCCTTCGGCGGCGTGGGAGCATCCGGAGTTGATGGTCAGCAAGCCGCGCTCGGTCGATATCGAGCTGCCGGCGGGGCCACATACGCAGCGGACCGGCTTCATGAGCACCGCCAAAGGTCCGGCCTGCGCGGTGCGGCTGAGGCAGCCGGAGCCGCCGGAACCGAGTGCGGACCGCTCTGCCAGGCGCCCTGCACAATCGGGAATTTCCCACTCTATGGCCGGTCTTTTTTATTTGACACTCGGTCGGGAATTTGGTATCGTTATATTGTTGGTGGAGGTCAAGTAGGAATTACATTTCGTTGACCGGATGATGTTCTGTCGCGAATAGCGAGCGCGTGGAAGGGGCCGCTAAGGGTGCCCCGCGCGCGGATGTGACAAATCGGGGTAGGGGGTTCTCCTGTTTGGGGGGAACCGGATGATTAGCAGACTAGTCTGGGGTAATAGATGGCCGGTAGGAGCCAGAAACGGTTGACGAAAGATGACGTTGATGCATTACTCAAGCGGCTCGAGCAGGAAGTGCCGCGCCAGGAGTGCTGGTCCTGTGAGTGCCTGCAGGGGTTCGTCGCACAGTTGGAGCTGGACGCGGCGGACGATGCCAAACCGCTGCTGACGAAGTACAGAACGCCTCCGAAGAAGATTCATCCCTGTCTCGGGTGCGAGCCCTGTCCGCCCGCCGAAATCTTCGCCGAGTATCTCATGCGCAGAAGGGGAGAGTAATCCCTCTCGGTCTTTTCACCTTGAGCGTGAACTCTCTGTCATTACCGCGTTCATCTTCGGCGTGCGGTGTGGTCGGCGTGCCGACGGCGGCGGGACAAACCGCGGCAGCGATAGTCGTGCGGGTCACACGGACGGGCCTCATCACATGGCGCCATCCCCAAGCTTCGCTGCCGGACACAAGTGCCTATCGGTCGCCGCTCACGGCCAACCGGAGACCGGATCATCTTCGCACAGGTCATAGCAGTCATCGCGCATGGGCCAGCCTTCCGCGTACCAGGCGAGACACTTGATGTATGATTTTCTCCGCTCCTGCGCATCGATCTCTACGTGGATTCTGCCATACACAGCCTTCATGACCCTCCGGAACTGTGCAGGTCTTTTCTCCGTCAGACCGGCCCAGGATAGGAATTCCGTCTTCTCTCGGTCCGACACGGGCGGGTATCCGTGGTTCTCTTTCATATAGGCTTCGAAGTTGGACCACGACTGATAGATGCCGGTTCTCTCCAGCCAGCCGGTCCTCGACGCATAGGCACATGCGAAGAGAGCAAGGAACAATAGCCAGGAGCCGATGAGAAGGACACGTTCGGGCTCCTTGAAGTCATCTGTCGCCGGCGGCGCAAATGAAACCAACAATCCCAGCGTCGTCCCCAACAGAGGGATTCCCGCCAAAGCCAAAATGCCATTGAGCAGCCATCTCATAGTGTGTCATTCACAACTTCAACTCCGTTGCCGGCAAGAATACCGGTGATCTGGCGTACGTCTACTTCGTTGGATAGGTCGAAGCCGACCTCGCGACCTTCGTGCGGGACGGCAATCATAAGGCGGAATTCGCGTTCACCTGTTCGCATTGTCTCAAGACGCACCCTCGCGATTTGGCCGTAACGCCAGAGGGCTTTGCCAGGCTGCCCCCGGAGGTATCCCATCCATTCCTTGTCGAAGCCGACCGTCTTAGATGAGAACAGTGCATCCAGAAAATTGCCCAGATGAGGAAAGGCGGCGCAGCCGATGCCGTAGAACAGGATGAGCGCCAAAGCCCAAGGAAAAGGAATTGCGTATGTACTGGGATCCAACTTGGAAGTCCCCCAACACGCCAGCCAGATCAGTGTCACAAGACATGAGACCGCTAAGCCCAGACGAACACTCGGCCAGACACGCGTCGCAATGCCTTTTCTTCTGTACTCCAGTCGTGCAAGAGCGAGGGTGACTTCCTTCGGCTGCGTCCGGTGGGTCGTGAAGACAAGCTGGAAATGGTGCACCGATTTCACACCCAGGACGATGACCACACTGATCAGGCCTGCGAACCCCAGAATGAGCACAAGTCCCAGGACGGTCTGAACAACAGGGGGAGCACTCCACACGGCCAGGGGTCTAACCAGGCTCATAATGATGAAAGTGAACAATACACGCTTCAACCGGCGTTGCCAGCGAACGGCGTCCTCGGATAGAACTGCGATCTTCCTGCTCGGCTGCCGGTTCGCCATTGTCTCAAAACCTCTGCCCGGGCCCTCATGAGTTCTCTGACTGTGCTTGTTGCACGAGGCCGTACACGTGTTTGGCGTCTCGAATCATCTCGAAGGAGGGCGGGCCCTGGGGAGCGCCGGGCCAGGTCGTGCCGCTCCACCACCAGGCGAGCGGGTGCGTCGGGCCGAACGCGATCGTGCCCGTCCCGTCGGATTTTTCGGTCAGCGAGATATCGCTGAGGATCCTGAGATTCAGGGACGTGACCTTGCGGCTGGTGCCGCCGGATAGGATGATCGCGCGCTGGTCGCTGAGACCATACAAGGTCCGGCTGCGCCGCCGGGCGTCCCAGGGGAACCGTCCGACAATGAGATAGAGGCCCATCAGAACAAAGGGAATCCCCCACAGGACAAAGAACCAGGGCGCGTCGCCCAGAATGACGGTAGCTTCCCAGAATAGGGCAAAACCGCCCCAGAGAAGGCTGAAGGGGATCATGAAGGTATCCGACGGTCGCAGTACGATCCCTTGACGAGGCTGCCCGGCCCAGAGCAGTCTCTCCGCTGCCGTCAGTTCTCGGGAGACCTCCGAGTCCGATATGGCCAGGACATTCATATTATCAACCTCCGCTGTCCAACATGGCTTCCGGTCTTCTGCTCCCGCTGATCGAATATGGCTTGCAGGTACTTCGTATAGACCGCTTCCAGCTTCGTCCTGAGACGCTGCGGATCCTCTGATGGCACTACGGCCGCCGAGCGAGCGGATTGATTGGTCGCCTTAGCCTGCCGAGCCTTGCCGGGACGGTCCGCATGGTCACGACAACCTGTGGGTCCGCCGGCCACGATAAGACTGGCGACAGTGATGGCAAGAGCGACAGCGGCGGTTCGTTTCATATGAATTCCCTCATGCGGGCGACGTATGCGTGGAGAACTTGCGAATCCATTGAATGCCTCCGCTGCGGCTCAGTACTGCCAAGCCGTTTTGCAGCGACCTCCTCTGGAGGTCGCGCCTGTTGTCTGCTATTCCAATCTATCCGGCTATATCAAGATCGGGCACGTCGGGCGTCTCAGCGGACGGACAGGACGTCCTCGACGCGCTGTTTCTTCTCCGGCGTGCTCGGGACCGGCGGCGGTTCCACCTGCACGGGCTGTCCGTTCAAGAGCCCCTTGAGGTCACGCGGGATGAACTCGGCCAGGAAGCTGTTCGAGTGGTAGACGGTGACCAGCTTCTCCAGCACCAGGAGCACGCCAAACAGGAGCGCCGTGGACAGTACCTCCGGGTCGGCTGCCAGCCCTACAACCAGAGCCGCCAGGGTGCCGATCAGAAAGTACGACTCGACCAGAGCGTCCACCGCGCCCAGGAAGGGATGGTTGGTGTAGAAGTACCCGCCGCCCGGGATGAGCAGGGAATATCTCAGGGCCTTGGCCTTGTTCTTGAATTCGAGCCCGCAGGAAGGGCAGGTGCCCGCGCCGGCCGGCAGGACTTGCGTGCAGCTCGGGCACAGGTGGTTGCGCTGGGGACAGTCGCTGGGCGGGTCGGATTCGGAGGCCTCGAAGTTGAACTTCTTGATGATCGCGCGGTCGCCGCTGGGGATGGCGGCGAACTTCTCTTTCGTGCCGTTATGGTACTCGGCGACGAGCATCGAGCCTTTCACGTACAGCCGCTTGCAGTCCTGGTATAGGACCTGCGCGATAGAGCCCCGGTAGGCGTTGCTGGTCGTCGCGGGGATATGGAACAAGCGCTTGTTCGTAAACACGAGCAACGCGCGTTTGACCGCCATCAACCACGCCGCACCGATCGTCATTTGCTCGAGCGCCGTGAACGGCGAGCACCCGGTTGTCACCAGCATGATTTTCTCGTCGGCGTCCAGAAACTTGCCAAGGAAGCCCAGTTTCTGCAACAGCTTGGTCCTGTTCTTCTCGATACGCGGCTTGTGGACCCCGTTTTTATCCGAGAAGAGAATCGCCGTGTCCACGGGCAGTCCGAATATCGGACCATCGGCCTGAGCCAGAGCCACCTCTTTTTCTATCTGCATTCGTATAGTCCTCCAGAATTCGACCGGAAAAGCACGCAAGATTGTCGGCAGATAATCGATGCGACTTTATCCGAATTGGGCAGGCGCGTGGCCCCCTTTCCAACTGAAGGACTTGCCATACGGTTGCCCAATATTACGGCGGAGGCGATCACGGTCTGGGTCTTGCCTTGAGCCTGTCGAGTTCTTCGGCCGTGAGCCACTCGATGTGCCCGTCGCCGAACAAGACATTCGTCCCCTTGCCGGCCCGCGCATCGAGCAGCATTTTGCAGTACAGAATCGGGGTGTCTTTCGCCGTGCTCGCCTCGAAGTGCTCCCGCCGCAGCGACGTGAATCCCTCGAGATCGAAATACCCCACGTGTGTCACGTACAGCAGCGGGGACACGGACGATGACTCCGACGGTTACAGGACGCTCATTTTCAGGAGATTCTGTTGTTCGACCTTGATTCCTGTCTTTTGCTCAAGCAGGTCGAAAATGGTTTGCAGCCCGGACAGGAAGACGTGAAGCCTGATGACACCCTTGCTCTCAGTGCGTATCCGGTACCATTGAAGCGACGAGGAGAAGTCGACCGATCTGATTTCTTCCCAGCCGACGTTTCGGCCGGCCCGCCAGGGCGAACGGCAGAGAAGACCCTCGTCCGTCGCCACGATTTTGACGTGGAAGAACTCGAGATAGAGGGGAAAAACCAAAACGAAGAAAAGCCCCGCCAGAAAGATAGTCGCAAACCAGTTGCCAGGCGGAATGACAGCAACCGCGCCGACCAGAGCGCCGCTGGCGAACGCCATGACCAGCACGAAGGCTTTCATAGCCTTGCCATACTGGACGATGCAGCCATGCTCTGTCCGCGTCGCCTGGGACTGCCGGGAACTCAGCAGATATCGAAGAACTATCGTGACTACGAGCGGGACTACCCCTGCGATAACCGCCGGCGTCAGGTATTCCATTGTACGAGCCTTTCCACAACGGACTACTCAAACATGATTTCGGTTCGGCGTCATCAGGTCACGGCCTAAGAAACTATCTCAAAACGGCACTCTGACTTGTCATGGTGAGCGAAGCGAACCATCTGGCCGCCGCCGGAGAGGTTGTTCAAGTCCGCAGCCCAGATTCTTCGCTTCGCTCAGAATGACGTTGCCGTTTTGAGATAGTTTTTAAGTAAGCGTCGAGGCGACCATGAGCGTGCCAACGTAGTAGGAGCAGGCGTTGCCGGCCAGGACGCTCAGAAACGCGGTACGCCATTTCAGCCCGTCGAAAGTGTCGCCCTGGAACAGGCCGATGTGACTCAATCCTTTGACCAGAACCGCTTCCACGGCCACGATTACCACTTCCACGAGCCAGACGATTTTCGTGGCCTCATACAGCGGCAGCAGAATCCCGATATAACTGACCGCATTGCCGAGGGCCAGGGCGAAGAACATCGGCACCACTGCGATGCCGGAGAACAGCAGGAATCCCGTCGTTATGAACACCTCCAGGAGCAACGAGGCGCCGGCCACGATGATCCAGGCCGCCAGTTCCGTGGGATGAGGCCCGCACGGATTGGCATACGCCGTGCCCGCGATTGCCAAGACGATGAACAAGGCTGGCAACCTGCTTATGCGATTTCCTTGCCTGGGACTGCAATCCAACATTGGGATTTTCCGGATCGCCCACATTCTACTTCGTGTTCCGCCGGCTGTCAGGCCTCTTCCGCAACCTCCACTCCCATGTCTCTTGCTCCTCTACAGATAACCCTGTGAGCCGGTCGCTTATCTCGGATGCGCTGCAATAGGCGGACCAACAGGGCCGTCCGGTTGTTCCAAACCCGGGCGGTGCAGTTCCGCGCGTCTTTGGTGCTCCTCGAAGTATGCCTGGAGGGTCTCATACAGCTTCCGGGGCGCGCAGCCTGTCTGATACCACGCAACGTGAATCCGACGCCGGCCATTCAGCCCTATCCGCACCGTCGCCAGAAACTCGATGTAGCCGGCCGTGCACAGCTTGACTTCGTCTATTTGATCCCACGTCACGTTTCTGCGTCGCGGCAGAATGATCCCGGATGTATCGACTGTGATCTCTCTGCCCGGCAGACAACTTCGGATAAAGAGGCACAAATACAGAAGCGCACCGGCAAGGCTGATACTTACCACAAGCGGTCCCGGGATCCTCAATATTCCGAGAAGCGGAACCGGCTCACCTATTCCCACGACCAGTGTGTAGAACGCCGCGATGCCGGCAAAGAGCAGAGCGACAATCAGCATGGGCTTTCGATACGGCCGAAAGACGATCGGACGTTCCTCGCCATCTGCCGTGGGTTCGGGGCCGCAGTCCGTTTCTGCGGGAGGGATTTGCAGGGTAGCCGTTGCGTGTCGAGGGCATCTTGTCCTCGTCTCTGCGGCGTCAGCGGACCCGTCGGGGAGCAGGGGCGGCCCGCCCGCGCCACCGCGAGGCCGCCCTTTGTTCACCGCCCGGCGCTTCATCTCGTCCAGGGCGGCGGCGATGGCGAGCAGGCACGCCAGGTCAGCAATTATCTCGCCGAACCTCCTCGGATTCGCCACCGGCCGGAAATGGTTAATCACGACAAACAACAGCAAGCCGCCAACCACCGCCGCAAGTAATACAATGGTGACTCGTTTCACATCATCTCCTTTATGAGAGCCAGGCGAATACGAAAGCCTTGAGCCCCCATTTGCCGCTTACTCTCTCAAACCGAAGCTTGAACCCGTCATTGATGGGCACGGGCCTGTCGATCCGGGCGGCCAGCGGGTGCAGTTGCTGCGGCAACCCGCTGGTTTCCTTCCTCGACAGGGTGTTTGGGCATGGCTACGACCACATACTTCGCGATGAACTCCCGCAGGGATTGGCGGGCCTCCTCGGTCAGGGTCAGGGTGAAATGCGGACACATCCGCGAAGCGATCTCATAATAGATGAAATTGACCAGGTCGCCGGCATCGACGATTGTCTCCAGGAGGTCCAATTTCGGGTCCGGCCGGACCCGGCCGTCCTGCTTCGATGACCTGTAAATTGCGATCAGATTCAGCAGGGCTTCCGTCTCCTCTACTGAGGACCATTTGTAGGTGGAATCCCCGATCATTTCCTGTCGGTGCCAAGGCTCGCCCAGCCATATCGCCTTGACCAGCGCGTAAGCCAACCAAAACTCAATGGGCTGCCTGTCGCTCACATACACGGCGATTTCGTCGTTCTCCGGCCTCACAAAGGCCTGTGGCTGGAACAGGTCCTTGCGAACTTCGACGCCGAGCTGGTCCGCAAGGTGCTGAAGATTAGCGAGGGCCAGCCAATAACGTGGGTTCAGAGACAGGGAGTGAATGTAGGCGGCCTTCGCCTCATCGGGCCGACCCAGGTTTATCAACGCATCGGCCCGGTAGACAAACGTGCGGTGGTCCCAGGGATTCAGCCCGATGGCGATGTCAAAGTACTCAAGAGCGCGATCATACAGTTTCATCTGGTAGTAACAGTCGCCCAGGTGTGCATAGGCGAGATAGCAGTCGGGGAATTGATCGACGACCTTCTGACAGCTCCGGATGGCCTGAGGGAATTGCCGGCTTCGGAAATATGTTTCCGCCTCGTCGATCAGTTTCCATGCTGCCGGAGTGAAGGGGAATTCAATGATCTCGGTGGAGCCGTCCTCTTTCTCGAGTCGCCAGGGACACTCGATGGGTCGGACCGATAAGGGGAAGAGTTTATCGGTCGTATTCGCCGGGTTCACATCCGCCAGACTCTTCATGCCGATGATGATTTGGTACATGACTTCAGACTGCTCGACGATCTTGACAACCTCTGGTGGAGTGAGGAATCGCCTGGGAGCATTTGCGTCCGCAGGGCCTGCGACGACGGACGCGCAGTATGCGAGCACGAGAAAAGGGACCAGTAATGAACGTGTGTTCATGTGGTTGTCCTCCGCTTGAACAGTATGTCCCTCGAATCACATTTTGCTACAGAAAGCATCGTAAACTTGAGTGGCCGTGGCAAGAGTTCCCCGACAAAAGCCTGCGGGTGGGGTGGTCGTGATTGGCATCCGTCCCTCTTCATCGCCGTCGCCGCTGTTTTTATGAGACAGCAATAGAGCAGTTGGGCTTTTCCTTCCGGCGGGATCCTGGTAGAATACGCCTGATGACTGGGTTCAGAGTCGACCGGGGATATTGGCTCTGCGAGGCGCGTGAACGCGGCAAAGCCGCATCCGGTATAGCGTATGTGAGGTTGCCGCCGTCACGGCTCCCCCTGATGAGGTCCGAGGATATAGATACATGTACGCAGAAACGATACGCAACGTGGCGATCATCGCCCATGTGGACCATGGCAAGACGACGCTGGTGGATCAGCTCCTGTACCAGTCCGGCATGTTCCGCAACGAAGAGCTGGACCGGCTGGCCGGCGGCGAGCACGGGCTGATCATGGATTCCAACCCGCTCGAACGCGAGCGCGGCATCACCATCTTCAGCAAGAACTGCGCCATTGATTACACCGACAAGAGCGGTCGGGAGTACAAGATCAACATCGTGGATACGCCGGGCCACGCCGATTTCGGCGGCGAGGTCGAGCGCGTGCTCAAGATGACCGATGGCGTGCTCCTGGTGGTCGACGCTTTCGATGGGCCGATGCCGCAGACGCGTTTCGTGCTGGGCAAGGCCCTGCTGCACGGACTGAAGCCCATCCTCGTGGTCAACAAGGTGGATCGCCCGGACTCCCGGCCGGATGACGTGGTCAACGAGGTCTTCGACCTGTTC
Organism: uncultured Pirellulales bacterium; assembly: GCA_964346195.1. Taxonomy (GTDB): domain Bacteria; phylum Planctomycetota; class Phycisphaerae; order Sedimentisphaerales; family Anaerobacaceae; genus PLanc-01. The sequence continues at coordinate 509 of CAYFUB010000275.1, read as the reverse complement.
GTCGAGCTACAGGCCAATGACGATTCGCTCGATTTTCCGGTCCTCTACGCCTCGGCCAAGGAGGGCTGGGCCACGACCGACCTGTCGCAGCCCAACCGCAATCTCCAGCCGGTCTATGACGCCATCATCCGCTCCATCCCCGCGCCCAAGGCCGACCCGGACAAGCCGTTGCAGATGCTGGTCACCTCGCTGGAGTACTCCGACTACGTCGGGCGGGTCGCCATCGGCAAGGTCTTCGCGGGTCGGATGATGCAGGCCCAGCCGGTGACCGTCATCGACAAGCAGGGCCGCCACACACAGCAGAAGGCGGTCCAACTTTACGAATTCGAGGGGCTCGGCAAGAAGCGGGCGACTGAGGTCCAGGCGGGTGATATCTGTGCGGTGGCGGGTCTGGACCCGGTGGATATCGGCGATACAATTGCCTGCCCGGATGAGCCCAGCGCCCTGCCGGTGGTGGCAATCGACGAGCCGACGATGAGCATGACCTTCCAGGTGAACAACGGCCCGTT
>CAYFUB010000274.1:0-2886 GCA_964346195.1 uncultured Pirellulales bacterium | reverse complement strand
AATGCGGATGATAGGAGTCGAACCTACACGGGCGTAAGCCCACAGGCACCTGAAGCCTGCGCGTCTGCCAGTGCCGCCACATCCGCGAAATCTCCTCCATTATGAGGCCAGCGCCCCCGGCCGTCAAGAGGGTTTGGATTTACGATTTACGATTTTTCATTTACGATTCGGGCTGCGGGGGAGGGGTTACGCACATGGCAGCCTGTGTCAATGAAGGCGCCGACCGGGCGGCAGTCTCAAGCCCTGACGCGCAGCGGCACTGCGTGCTTGCCTGGGGATGGGTGGACCTACGAAACGGAGCTTGCCCGCCACCAATATCCAACCATCCCCATGGCCTTGAGCCTGCCACCCAACGCCACAAGGCGCAGCCGCACGCCTTTGCCGGATTCAGCGGAAATTGGGCTACCCACGGCCGGGGGCAGGCGGTAGAATAAGGGCTCATTGTGAGACCTGAGGCATAGAACACGGCCGGACTGTCTGATTGGAGAACGCGTGATGAGCGAGGTGAGCACGACGAACGTAGCGCCCCGGTTGGTGGTGGGGATGCGGAAGCGAGGCACCTACGCCCAGATCCGCCCGATGATGACGCAGATTCGCCAGTTTATCGCGGCCAGCGGGGCCCGGACCGCCGGGCCGCCGATGTTCGTCTGCCACGAGACGCCCAAGGAAGTGGTTCGGGCCAACCTGCAGCGCAACGCCGACGTGGAGGTGGTGATTCCCGTTTCGGCACAGGTCGAGGGCATGGAGGAGATCACCTGCTACGAACTGCCCGGTGGGCCGATGGCCAAAGTCGTCCATAAGGGGCCGTACGAGAAATCGGCCTCGGCGTACAAGAAGCTCTTCGCCTGGATCGCCGAGAACCACAAGAAGGTGTCTGGCCCGATACGGGAGGTCTACCTGAACGACGCGCGCAAAACCCCACCGGAGGAACTCCTGACCGAGATCTACGCCCCCATTGCGTAGGATAGTGTCGGACAACAGTTATCGGCCGGCGGGTGAAGCCGGGGTCTGATGAGTTCCCGAATCGTCCGGCGCCGGCGCGCCCGCGCGGTCGTGCATCAGGACTCTTTGGCGACGTTGTTCCACCGTGGGCATTTCCGACGCCTGGAGAACCACGCCAGCCCAGGCAATGAGGCCGGTGGTGAGGCCCACAACGGCCCCCACCTTGAGCCAGTCGAGGAAATGGATGGAGGAGCGGTAGCGCTTCTCCAGCATGCCCAGCGCGACGATGTTCGCCGTCGAGCCGATCATCGTGATGTTGCCGCCAAAACAGGTGCCGAGCACCAGGGCCCAAATCAGGGGCGTCTGCTCGAGCCGATTGACAACCGGCAGAAACGCGGCCACGAATACGATGTTGTCCACGAACGCCGAGCCGAGCGCGGAGATGACGATGATCAGGGGCGTCAACAGGGACAGGCGGCCGCCAAACGTCTGCTGGAAGGAGTCCGCGACGCGGGCCGTCACCGCCGTGTGCTGGAGCGTTCCGGCCACGGCGAAGAGCATCATGAAGAACAGCAGCGTCCACCACTCGACGTCGGCCTCGATGTAATGGCGCGACCGCTCGTGACGCCACAGCATCAGGAGGCCGGCGATGACCAGCGGCGCGACGATGAGCACCGTGTTCGGCGCCAGGCCCAGCGTGGCCTCGATGTGGTGATGCAAGGCGATGAAGCCGATCATGCCGAGCAGAATGGCCAGCGCACGCTTGTAAGGCACCTGCACCAGCGGGCCCAGGCCCAGGCCCAGCTCCCGACGGGCCTCCAGGCGTTCCGACAGTAGGCGAATGTCCGTGCGGAACCACCACATCAGCAGGCCCAGCGTCGCCACCAACGACACGAACATGACGGGGAAAGACCAGCGCAGAAAGTCCATGAAACTCAGCGGCGGCTCGGCGTTCTGGCCGATCAGGATGCCGACCGGGTTGCCCAGCATGGTCCCGCTGGAACCCACGTTCGTGCCCATCACGGCGATGATGATAAACGGCATCGGGCGGATCTTCAGCGTGTCGCATACCTGGAAAATCAGCGTCGCGACAAAGACGATCGAGGTCACCTCATCGACGGCGCAGGCCATGAACGCCCCGAGGAAGACGATGATGGCCACGAACATCTGTCCCGTCATGCTGCGCAGGGCGATGACGCTCTGGATGATCCAGGTGAACAGGCCCAGCTCCTTGAGCACGCCGACGGTCACCATCATGCCCACCAGGAACAGGATGACGTCTATCTTGCACTCCTTGATGAAGGTCGGCAGGTCCAGCACGTTGGTCCCCATCAGCGCCCCGATGCCGACGAACGCGATGGCCAGGCGGAACTTCCAGAACAGCAGCGTGGCCAGGATGATCACGATGAAGATCGAGACCGAAATGACCTGCTGGCGCTCCAGGCCGAGGGCATGGGCCAGCAGGGCCACGAGACCGCTGACCGCCAGCATGGCAAGCGGCCGCCACGCGCGCTGGACGGCGCCGCCCAGCGCGACGAAAACACTGACGATGGATGCGAGTGCGAGTCTGCCCGTCCGAGCGACTGCGCCCGTTGTCTGTCCGGCTATCTGGTCGTTACTCATGCGTCAGCCAATTCACCATCCGCAATCCAAAATCCACCAACGACGCCTACTCTCGAAGAATCTTGTCCAGAAACGTCTCCAGTGAGGCCACGCCGAGCAGTTTCTTGCCGCGTACGACGTAGGCCCGGTTCGTCCGCTGCCGCGTGATTTCCTTGGCAACCTGGATCGCCGGGGCATCCTCCTCCACCATGGCATAGTCGGTGGTCATGATCTCCGTCAGCCAGGTCTTGCTCTCCTTGCGCAGGATCTCGGCGAACGGCTCGAAGTTCATGATGGGCGTCAGGTCGTCCATCCAGAGGATGTAGTCGGGCAGGCACACGC
>CAYFUB010000273.1:0-9925 GCA_964346195.1 uncultured Pirellulales bacterium | reverse complement strand
CGCGTGGGCTCGCACGGATCGTCCGTTAGGTACATGCCGCCGAGGTCGGTCGCCTCTTCACTGGCGTTGTAGAGCTCGATCCAGTCCTCGTACTCGCCCTGCGGGTCCTTGTTGGTCAGCACATTGCGAGCCAGCACTTCGTTGATGACCAGTGTGGCGCCTTCGCCGATGCGCCAGTTGCGGGCCATGATGGCGAAGTCACGGATATCGACGCCGTGAGTGATATTCAGGTCGGCCGGGCTGCCCGCCGGGTCGAGCCACTGCTTCGCCAGCAGCAGCAGGTCCCGCCAGTTCACCCGGTTGTCGCCGTTGAAGTCGCCCAGCAGCGGCTCCGCGATGGTAATCGTGACGGTGGCGCTGCCTTCCTGCGACAGCTCGTCCCAGACCTGGAGCATCAGCTCGTACTCGCCGGGCTCGAAAAAGATGACGGTGGGATTCTCGATGTTGTCGGCCGGGTCGAACGTCACCCGGCCCGGACCGCCCTTCTGCGACCACTTGCAGGTCAGGACGCCGAGATTGCACGGATCGTCGTCGGTGACAATGGGGCCCAGCTCAAGCGTGTGCATCGGCCAGACCAGGGCATCGTAGTCGCCCGCATCCACCTGCGGCGGTCGATTCCCCGCCCCGCCCGTCTGTTCGAGCATAAAGCCGGCGAAGGGATAGGCCCGGCCCCCTTCCGCCTCCGGCGCCGCTTCCGCACGGATCTTGAACGTCCCGTCGGCCGAAGGGACGATCTCGTCCCAGCGCACCACATAGCCCGTGATGCTGTTGTCGCCGGCCAGGAGCTTCGTCGCCGCCCCGGCCTTCGCAACCACACCGGCACTGCTGTTGTTGACGAAACTGACGGCATCGAGAAGGGTGAATAGAGAGACGCGGTCCGGGTAGCTTCGCGAACGGATGGCCGTGCCCACGAACGTGTAGCTGCTCTTGGGGTCCAGGCCGGTGAACTCGATCTCGACCCACCAGCCGGTCGAACCGTAGTAGATGTTGTCCGGGCCAAAATCGATGATCCCGCCGAAGATCTCGTAGGCGTCAGTTCCGGGCACGGGGTTGCCGCCGGCGCCACCCCCGCTGACGGCCAAGCCCGCCCCGCCCATGGTGAAGATGACCACCGGCATGCCTGCCGCGCTGCCGGTCTCGAAGTCGAGTAAGGGTCCGGTAAAGTGGTCCCGGTCGTTGTTATGGATGGTCCAGCCCGTCACATTGGCGGCCGTGGCATCACCATTCTGACGGAGGCAATCGTTGTACGCCACCCACCCCGCCCGGCCCCCGCCGGCGCACAGCAACACCACAGCAGTGGCAACGAACAGAACAGTACTCTTCAGCGTCATTTACCCATCTTAACATACTGGCCGCCCTCAAATCAAGTCTCGTCACGCGCGCACCCACATGCCGCCCATAAGAAGACCGACTCCTGAACGGCACCGTCCTCCAAGGACTCGTTGTCCCGGGAGACAAGAGCGGACGTCTACAGGAGTGAATGGAGATACTCTTCGAGGTTCGTGTATCCGTCGCCGTCCGCGTCCGCATGGGCGTCGGCCGGGTCGCCGGCGTTGAGTCCATGGCTCTGCTCCCAAGCGTCGGGCATGCCGTCGTGGTCGGCATCCGTCGGCGCCACGCCGGCGCTGAGGTCAGGATATCCGCCCACGTCGCCGGGCGTGTCGATGATTCGGCCGGCCCTCGCTCTCACCTCCGAGATGATGCGGTCATCGACCGCGTCGCGCGCGGGCCGCGTGGCCCCGGTGCCCGCGAGGACCATCTCGCACGTATCCGCTACCTCCGAGGTGGTGACCGCCGGGGTCTCGAAGGGAGCTGACGCGCGAAAGACCTCCGGCGCTCGCGGCCGGGGTCCCCAGCCGTGTTTGACGATGGCCCAATCATCCCCCGTGGGCTCGGGCCGGCGCGGGCCGATGTTGCCGGCCACATAGAGCTTCGGCGTCCCACGTTCTTCATCGATGAGAATCTCGTACGGGCACTCGGACGATGGGCCGGGCAGATAGGTGTTGCCCACGAAGTTCAAGAACGAATTCGAGTCCTGGTCCCAGATCTCCGAGCACAGAACGCCCCAGTCGTAGACGACGTTATTCGCGAAATCGTGGGTGCCTCCCCCGGCGACGAGCGGGTTGCGAAACCCGTTGTGGGCCAGGAGACAATGGTGCACGGAGACGTTGTATGAACTGTCGCCAATCAGCAGGCCGGCGCTGTGACGGCCCTTGCGATGCCGGCTGCGGTCCAGGGCCTCGCTGATGATCGACCACGAAATCGTGACATCGTGTGCGCCGTACCAGGTGCTGATCGTTTCGTCTTCGGACCAGCTCGCGGAAATATGGTCGAGCACGACGCGCCGGGCCCCCTCGGCGCGACCGCGACCGCCGAGAACTTGCACGGCGTCGTTGTCGTCAGGCTCGATGTCCCCTTCATTACCCGGACGGACGCGAAGATGCCGGATCAGCACGTCGTGAGTGGTAATCGCCAGGCCGGCGTTCTTGAGGCAGATGCCGCCGCCGGGGGCCGTCTGACCGGCGACGGTCACGAACGGGTGCGCGACGAACAACTGCTCCTTCAACTCTATCGTGCCGGCCACGCGAAAGACGATCGTCCGCGGCGCGGGATCATCGAGCGCGGCCCGCAGGGAGCCGGGCCCATCATTCGCCAGGGTGGTGACTTCGATGACCTTCCCGCCGCGACCGGCCGGCGTGTCCGTGCCGAACCCCTGGGCGCCGGGGAAAACCGCCAGCCTCTGCAAAGGCACGAACTGCCTCGGCGTGGCCGGGTTCTTCGGGGTCTTCGGCTCTGCCGCCTTGAGCGACAGCGGCAGCCCGATCAGCCCGGCGAAGGCAACGCACAGCAGCACGCCCAGACCTGCGATGATCGCTCCCGCCACCCGAGCCTTGCCGCCGCGCAACATGATGAAGCCCAGAACCGCGGCCGCCGCGGGAAAGACAATCATGGTCCCGAACACCACCGCCGGGCCCGGGAATTTCATCAGGTACGCGTCGAAAATGTTGACCACGCGAAACCAGAACAACGCGATCAGCATCCAGAGTAATAACGTCACACCGAGAAGAAAACAGCCTGCGGTGCATTGCCTGCCTGTCCCAGACATCTCGATCCTTCCCACCATCTGCGGTCAACGGTCTTCGAGCGGCACAACGACCAGCAGCAATTCTGCGTCATCTCCTGCCTCGATGAGAAACCCCGTTTCCCCGTGAATCATCGCGGCGTCGAGGGGGCGCAGGGCCTCATTGTTGACGGAAACGCCGCCTCCTTCCAGCAGATACAGATAGCCGCCGTAGCCCTCATTGAATCGGTACACCACCGTTTTCCCCTGCTGGAGGAAACACGAATAGACCCTGGCATCCGAGGCGATTTTCAGGCTCGCTTCGTCTTCGTTGGAGACCAGCGGCAGCAGCCGGTTCGTCCGTTCCTCCCTCTCCACCGCCTTTTGCTCGACGGCGGGCGGCAGCCCGTGGGCGCGGGGGGCAAACCACATCTGGATGAAGCGCATCGGCTCCTCGGGCCGGTTGTTGATCTCCGAGTGCATCATGCCTTTGCCGACCGTCGTGTGCTGCACCCAGCCCTTCTTGAGAACGCCGCCTTCGCCGCACTGGTCCGCGTGCCGGAACTCGCCCGCGGCGCAGTACGTCACCACCTCGATATCCCGGTGCGGGTGCAGCGGCCAGACGGCCCCGGGCGAGAGCGTATCGTCATTGAAGACACGCAGGGTGCCGAAGTGCATGTACCGGTGGTCGTAGTACTCCCCGAACGAGAAATGCCACCGGCCCTCGAACGTCCCGTTCTCGATGTCGCCCTCGGCCTGATAGATGTCCTCGGCCTTCCGTACGGTAATCATGGTCCATATCCCCAATCCGGTTACTGTTCTCCTTCCCAGCATGCCGGCCCGACATTCTATGCATCCTATTATGTTAGCACGTTTCTCCGAACCGGCACAGTAGCCATTTCAGAGGACGGCCCGGGGAGCGCGGTCGGCGTTCGGTGGCAGATTCTGTAGGGTGCTTACTACGCACCGCGACTGCGCCACGCAAAAGAGGGATGGTGCGTGATACGCACCCTACACCTGCAACTTACTGAACACAGTCGCAGGGAGGCAAACCGGCGGCCAAGCTGCGCACGAGCGGTCCGCCCGGCCGTCACCAAATGCCGCCGCACGCGCGAACCCCGCCCCCGGCATTCTGCACTGCCAACTCGCAACAACTGAAAACCCTTTCCAGATAGCCGAAAGAAACGAAAAAAGCCGCAAGAAGGGAGTTGAAGGCACATTCGTTGCAGCCATCTTTTCGTACTACTACTTGCTCAAATCTTGTTTTCCTGCGCAAATTCCGGGGCGACAAGAACGCAAGTCGTTAAAACACAAACACCTGGTTCTCACACAGAGCTACAAAGCCACGAGGGTGGAAAACCATTTCCGCGGCGCTCTTCTCTGTGTCCTTTGTGCCTTCGTGTGAGGCCAATTCTTTGGTTGCGGCCGGGGGCTGCGCTGGGTTCTTTTGTTTTTTTCGGCCCTAACCGGTTCTGGCTGCGGCCGGAGGCCCGCTGCGCAAGATCGTTACGAGTTGTGCGTCTGTAGATATGAAGGGTCTCGATGGCGCCCGATTCCGCAGGCTGCAAATGCAAACGGACCCAGGTGCTTTGTGTCTCGCCGGTCTTCGGGTATGATGATAGATGTATGGAAATGGAGCATGTACCAGAGAGCGACGGCCCGGAGAAGGAGGCGCCGCTGTGTCTGCGCTGTCTGAAGCCGGTGGACCCCTCGGCCCATTATTGCCCCCATTGCGGCGAGGCGACGGGCCAGCTCACGCCGTATATCCCCTACGTGAGCATTCCCTGGGAGACGCGGATCTGGGGGCAGATGTGGCGGCAGGTCTGGTCGCGCGACGTGCCGATTGCGGGCCGGCTGTTTCGGCTGTTCGTGATCGTCTGGTTCGTCCCCATCCTGCTGATCGGGCTGATCTTCCAGCGCCGCCGCAAGTCCGAGCGCCCCGACCACCCGGATACAACCGAGACGGACCGCCACGATGAACCGGAGGTCTGATACGAAGTGTGAGAAGTAGCACGGGCATCTTGCCCGTGAGTATCACGGGCGTCCCGCCCGTGGGAAGCCAACCACGGGCAGGGCCAGAGCCTGCCCTGAGCGCAGTCGAATGGGATGGCCCTGCGACTGGGACCCCAAACGCAATACATTGCGTTTGGGAACCCACTCATGGGCAAGATGCCCATGCTACGACAAACCGATTTCTCACACACCCTCTGAGGGATTCGCACATGGCAAAATTGATTACGGTACACAAGACCCTGGCGGCCGAGGTGCCCAAGGTAGTCGGCTATCTGGAAAGCCGTAACCTCCATCCCGTAGTCCTCGACGATGTCGAGGCCATGGGGACCTACCGCAGCCAGGCCCATGAGGTCCGGATCGCGGTCCCCGAGACGCAGCGCGACATGGCCCTCCAGCTCCTGGCCGAGCGCGAACGCAAGGATGAAGCCCGTCTGCGGCCCCTCATCAAGACGAGCAACGCCATCGTCTTTCTGCTGGTCGCGGTACTGGCCATCCTCGCCCTCGTCGCCCTGCTCGACGCGCAAGGCTGGTGGTTCGCCAGCCTCTCGATCCTCGTAGCCGCCCTCGCCGCCCTGGCCCTCATTCGACACGCCTGGCCTCGCAAACCCAGAGCCTGAGCATGGAGGGTGGAAATCAAACCGGGCCCATGATCGAAAAATCCCTCGCCTGGCTCCGCCACACGCTCGGCGAGTTGAAGATTCCCATCGAGGCATAGGTCCCCTGCTGCGAGCACCGCCGGTTCGGAGTACCGCCTTTAGGCGGAAGAGCGACGGCGGAGCCGGCGTTCAGGATTCCTTGACCCGGCTAAAGCAGGTACTCCCAACTGGGCTCGAAGCCTTGTCAACCTTCCGTCGTGCGGGTAGGTTTTCACCATGGCCCAACCCGAATACCGCTGGCGTCAGCTTACGCCCGAGCAGCAGGCCGCGTTGCTCGCGTGGCGCAAGGCCCACGAATACCCGTGGCACTCGCCGCCCCATCGTACCGACCTTGGAGGTCTGCATTTCCATATCACCGCCGCCTGTTTCGAACATCGACCCCACATCGGTCACAGCCCCGCGCGTATGGACGCTTTCATCCGTGACTTGTTGGCTTTGCTCGCCGCTCGCTGCACTGAGACGTTCGCGTGGTGCGTGCTCCCCAATCACTACCATGCGTTGATCGAAACCCCGGACATCGCCGGCCTATTGCACGCGTTGGGCCGGCTTCATGGCCGCACGTCCTACACCTGGAATAGTGAGGAGATCACCCGGGGCCGCCAAGTCTTCTTCCGTGCCGTGGAACGTGCGATGCGCTCCGACCGGCATTTCTGGGCGACGATGAACTACGTTCATCACAACCCGGTTCATCACGGTTATGTGGAGCGTTGGACAGATTGGCCCTGGAGCAGCGCAACAGAATTCCTGGCCCGGACCGATCCCGAGGAAGCGAAGCGCCTCTGGCGCGAGTACCCCCTTGGCGATTACGGCCAAGGCTGGGACGATCCAGCCCTGTGAGCGTTTGGAGTCCCTGTTCGGAGTGCTGCCTCCCGTTGGGCGTACCGCCCGTTCGGAGTATCGCGTTTACGCGGGTTGAACTCTTCTCGGCCTCTATTATGCGGATAAGAGGAGTCTTACCCACCTGAAGACGGTACTCCCAACTGCATCCCTCGTTCGTCCGGCCAGATCATTGACGAATGGAAATCTGACTGGTATCATTAAGATGAAGACGAAAGAATCCCCGGATGGCCGAACGCGACGCACGTTATGCGATGTTCCGGGCGAAAACAGGTGGGTTTATGAGGTTGGAAGAGAAGACGGCTCTAGACGAGTTGAAGCGGGTTCTGCAAGAGCGGTGCGGTGCGACTTCCGTGGTCGTGTACGGCTCCAAGGCCCGAGGAGACGATTCCCCAGACTCGGATATCGACGTCATGGTCGTGCTGGAAGATTACACGCCCCAGATCGAAGCGGCCGTAGACGAAACAGTGTATGAGATCAACCTGGCCCACGACTGTTTGATCTCGGTGGTGATCTTCGGCCGCCGGGAACTGGAAGAAGGGCCGCTCGGGGAATCGCCGCTCTACAAGCGAATTCTGGCGGAGGGGGTACCGGTTTGACGGGCTGGGAAAAACAGAAGGAGCTGGCGCGGCATCGGGTGCAACAGGCCGAGGAAAGCCTGGATGAGGCCCGTTTTCTCCTGGCCGGTGGCAAGAGCGCCCGCTCCGTCATCAACCGAGCGTACTACGCCATGTTCTATGCGGTCCTGGCTTAGCTCGTCTACAAGGAATTCTCGTCTTCCAAGCACAGTGGTGTCCTGAGTTATTTCAACCGCCGTTTCATCAGGGGCGGGGTCTTTGATAAATCCCTCGGCCTTTGGTTGGGCAAGGCCTTCGAGTTGCGCCAGCGCGTGGATTACCGCGAACGAGTGGAGCCAGCCCAGGAGCAAGTGACACCGGTCCTGGATCAGGCGGATCGGTTCGTCAAAGCGGTGACAGCGCACCTCGTGGCGGCTGGCAAGATATAAGAGCCTCGAATTCCGCCCCTTGGCTTACCTGCGATCGAGGCGGAAATTAGTAAGACGCTCCGAACTGCAATGTTCAAAGGCCGAAACGCTGTCGCCGGGCGCCGGCACTCGCCCCCGCCGCATACGCGGCGCTTAGGACCAACCCCGCCCGGCACCACGACCTTGTCGACCGGAAACGGGGCACTTGAAGCCGCAAGTGAGCCATTTCCACCATAGAACGGCCCTGGCGCTAGCAAGAAGACGGTCTTGGCTGGCCAACGATAAAACTCACTGGTTGCTCTGGAGCGAAGCGGAAGAGCAATCCAGTGCAGCGCCTGGTTAGGCATCGTGGTCTTCACTATAGAGTGGACAAGGACATACCAACCATTACCCGACCGCCGGCCTCTAAGAGACTTTCCAGGTTGGTTCTATCCCATTCCGTAGTTGCTGTAGCGTAACCCGGGCGCGGTGTTGCAGTTCCGACTGAATGCTGTGTGTATGCGGTTGCCGGGGGTCAATACCAACGGACTTGAAATAGCTTACGACCCGGTTTACGAATTCCGGCTTCCCTTGCCCTCGTTGCAAGGTATTCGCCAAGGCGAACTGGATTAGTGTGCTGCGAAAGGAACCAAAGCTGGAAGCGCCAGGAATCATCACAAGATTTTGATTATGTTGATATAAAGCAACTGGTGGTTCCGCCCCTGTCCCCACGCCTACCAGTTCGATCCCTTTGCGATTGGTGATAAGCTTGGTACTACGGGTCGTACCATGCTCGAACCGGACACGATTCCCCGAGTGCTGATAAGCCGAGATTTCGTCAAGGGCCTTCTCTACTGCGGCGGCGTCAGCGAGGTAGATCACAATTGTGTCGAAGCGAGATTCCGCGCCGGGTGCGCCGACCTTGGCGTTGGAAAGTCCTGGGTGAACAACGGGCCGACACACCATCTGAGTGACGACGAATTCCATTACCTGTATTGCCTGCAATGGTTTTACGTGCAAGTAAATCCGATCAGCGGAATGCGTAAGATTGCGCCGGAAATGATAAAAGGTCTGCGCTAACGCGTTTCTAACACCCTGATGGTCCCTAGCCTCATCGACAAGTTGTCTAAACTGCGGCGGCGTCAGCGAGGCAAACCCCGACGGAGCCCGAACAGCACCAACTATTTCCCCCAAGTAGTTCCCAAGCGGGTCATTCCTTGCGTCGGCCTCCGGGTTGCACTGGATTTCTGGCAACGGACGCATTCTCGAGACGCCGTCTAAAAAGTGAATCATGGCGGCTGGACCGACCCCGAAGCTCCGGTGTGCCCGTGCGTAGAGGCCATACACATCAGCGTTTTCTGCGGCGTAGGTGCCGGTAGATTGATCCTTGCGGTGGGACCATACCAAGTCGAGGAAGCGTTGAAGGTCATCCGAGAGCTGTGGCTGTCTTTGCTCCCAAGCTGCAACTCTGGCTCTTACATTTACCATGTGTTGCACTCCTTTGTTCAGGGTTGCCGAGGATGTTTAAAGAATCCTCGATACTATTCAAGTGCCTAACAATGATTGTACGGTCTGTATAAAACGGGAGACACAGACCGACTCTTTCTGTATAAGAAGGTCCCGACTCTTCTCACGGTTTTCCCTAAGCACCATGACCTCCCTTGTCCAGGACGTGGGTCTTTTGCACTCCCAACATCCGATTCTCCTTCGTCTACAGCCGTGATGATAACGCGCCACGCCGAGCAAGGCAAGAAGAAAAGCATCCGATTCCGCGTGTCTTGGGGATTCTCTGCCTGCAGGGCAATTACATGTGAGTATGGACTTGGCGTTTGGAGTACCGCGTTTACGCGGGTCAGACTAGTTTTTTTCCGCCTGAAGGCGGTACTCCGAACTCCCATCACCAACCCAGTGGCGCACATGCAATTGCCCTGAGGCTTGACTTGAGATTGTCCTTTGGGGGCGGTATACTGGGCCGCGTCGGGTCATTGGTGTGAAAGGGCAAGCAACCAAATACTGGAACAGGGGACTGGTCATGGGGAATGAATCTGGATGCAATCGGAATTTGTCTCTCGGTCGTCGTCAGTTTCTGGCCGTCGGGGCCGGGTCGGTCGCGGCGGTTGTGGGTGGTGCGGGTACGGCTTGCGCTGAGGGGGCGAGTGTCTCGCGGGTCGTGACGCCGCCGGGGGGCAAGCGGATTCTGCTGGCCTGCAAGCTGGGGATGCTGCCGAACGAGATCGAGGGCAAGAAGCTGTCGGTCGTGGAGCGGCTGCGGCTGGCGGGCGAGGCCGGGTTCGACGGCGTCGATTTCGACCAGGCGGGCGAGTACACCGCCGAGCAGGCGCGGGACGCCGTGCGCGAGTCGGGCGTGTTCGTGCACAACGCCATCAACCACGC
>CAYFUB010000272.1:0-3420 GCA_964346195.1 uncultured Pirellulales bacterium | reverse complement strand
CTCCTCGCTTCCCGCGCACCCGGCCCGCTCAGGACGTAGAGAGTGTGTGAGAACCGCGTCTTTAGTAGCATGGGCATCCTGCCCATGAGTCGCAGGGCCATCCTGGCCCTGCCGAGAGTCGGCTTTCCACGGGTAAGATGCCCGTGCTACTGTTCACATACCCTCTTAGTCCCTGAAGACGACGCTCTCGGCGTTCTCGATGTAGAAGCGGCCCTGCTCGGCGCTCGTGATCTTCCGGTCGTGGACCCAAAGGCCGTCGATCACCACGTTCTCGATCTTGTGGTCGCTGTCAAAACCGCAGATGACCGAGAATGGAAACAGGCCATCCGTGACGCGGATGCCCTTGAAGACGATATCTTTGATATGGCCGCGCTGCTTCGCGTGCTCGGCCATCAGGTCGCTAGGGACGGTCAGCACGCCGTCCCAGGCGCCGTGCATGTACCGGCGCTGCCGCTCCTCGGGGTCGGCCGGCCGGTCCACGCTGTACTGCGACAGGAAGATGGCCAAGTCGATCAGTTTCTGGCGGGCGTCCTCCACGCGGATTTTCTCGAACCGCACGTTGCCCACCGTGGCGTAGTCGGCGTCGTGAATGCTGAACGTCGCGCCGTCCTCGACGTGAATGACATCGCAGTTCCTTAACACGATATCCCTGACCTCCTCCGTGCGCAGCTCGAAGCCGATCTCCAGCGCGTTGCCCCACTCGGCGTTCCAGAGCACGCAATCACTCACTTCGATGTTGCGGGTGCCCCGGTCGGAGCTGTCACCAACTGATTTGATGGCGATACAATCATCCTTCGTGCGGATGAAGCAGTCCCGTATCCGGACATTCCGGCTGCGCACGATGTCGATGCCATCATCGCTGCCATTGCCGCTGAGGATTTTCACATTCGCAATCGAGATGTTGTCCGACAGGATGGGCACGATCTGCCAGGTCTGGCTGTTGCGAAGAATGATGCCCTCCAAGTCCACATCCGTGCATTCGTCGAGTTGCACGAATCGCAGGCGGCTCGATCTTGTGAACTCGCGCATGCGGGTCCCGTCCAGAATCCCTCGGCCGCACACCTTGATATGACGGGCGTTGCGCGCACGAATCACGCCGTGCACCACCGCCCCGCCGGCGATGTAGACGGTCTCGTCATCGTACAGCTCGACCACGCCGGGCACGTGGACCTTGCCGCCCTCGAGGTACCGCACTCCCACCGTCCCGGGTCTGGGTGCGTCGGCTTCGAGCGGATTCGCAAAAAGAAACAGCGGCCTCTTGATGTCATGATTGATCTCGATACTGAAATTGCCCGGCCCCGCAAGCCCAAAGCGTATCACGTTGTCCTTCAGCGACCATTTGACATCCCGGCTCCTCGGGCGGACGTCCACCGCTTTGACATCATGCTTTGGGGCCACGACCACTTCGATCGTTCCTTCGAAAGAAAAGCATGCAATCGCGCCGACAGGCGAATCATGGACAAAAACATCCTTGCCATCCACTTGGACCCGATAGCCCTCTGCGGCACTCTCCCCTTCCGGCACAGGATAGACCTCCACCGCCGCGTTCACAAGCGTGAGGCCCGGCAAGGCCATTACCGAGGCGACAATGATCAGGCTGATTGGACACCAACGAAATGCCGGACTCATATGGATTGTCCTCCCTTCATATTTTGCAGTCCCTTTCTTCGAAAGCCGCTGACATAATGAGCACACGAGCAAAAGTTGCGGCGGGTGCTCCGAGTGGGGTAGGTTCGTCACCCCTGCACCGCAAAGGCGCAACATCTTGTTTTTTTAGCAAGCATTCTTGGTTGCGGCCGGAGGCCGCGCCGCGCAGGCAGGGGTCCAGCCAACGCGCGAAGTCCGAACGTGCTTGCGTCTAGGCACAGTTTCCATGCGCAAGGTGTCTGGATTCCTGCCTCCGCAGGAATGACAGAGTCGTGGCCGTTGAGCCCGCTGCCGCAGGGGTGACGAATGTATACGGGTAATACTCATTCTGTTAAAGGCAATGGGATTACCTGCCAGCCCTCGGTGCCGAAGCGGATGTCTCGCTCGACGAACTCCCAGACGACGACCTTCTTGCCCTCGAGCAGAGCGGGTTTGCGGGCCAACTGCTGGCGGACCAGCGTGGAGGCGCCGCCGTCGTTGACGATGGAGGTCAGGCCAAAGCCGAGGTTACGTGCCAAGTGGGCGATAAACCCGCCGCTGCCGGGCTCATCCCGCTCAAAGATTCGCAGGAAGCTGTCGCCGAGCACGAGAATGGGCGAGTTCGGGTCATCCTCGTAGGGCTTTCCCGTCCGCGTGTCGGTCACCTGCGTACAATTCAGCCGCTGCGGCTCGAAGAGTCGCTCGATCTGTGGCACGCGCATCATGCGGAGCACATCCCCACGGCGCTCCACGCTCACGGGCTTGGTTTCATACTCGATGGGCCCTTTCTCAACCCAGCCCAAATCGAGAAGCCGCCGGGCAACCACATCCGCCGCCATCCGCATACCTTCCGGCGACCAGTGACTGTCCTGGGCCAGGTAGTAGGCAGGACTGCCGGGTCGCCCGCGCGCCTCACCATAAGCCTCGAACAAGTCGATGACTTCCACACCGGCCTGTATCAGCTTTATCAGGACATCTCGCGTCGCCGGGCTCACCGGCGCGGGCACACTGGCCGCCCGGGTGGCCAGCATCTCGGGGTAGATACTGGCCTTGTTCGGCACCGGCATGACTAAGAGCCTGATCCCGCGCTTGGCCAAGTCGTCACGAAACGAAACGATGGCGGTGAAGATGTTGTCTTGATCCTTGATTGCGGGTGGCAGCGTCAAGGCCGAAGGCCTTGGCGATGGCCCTTTCCTGCCACCGGAAGCCACCCCCAAGCTTCGCTTGAGGGTGCCACCCCTCAAAACATGTGGCTCGATCAGATACTGGACGGCCGGCTTGTAGAAGAGCCAGCCGTTACGACCCGACAGGGCCTTGTCGCCCGCGTCCTCGAACAGAACGAAACGAGCGTACAGTATCCAGGGCCGCACGACCTGGGCCGGCCGGCACGTGCTCTCCAACCGGCTCTCGAACTGCCTGAGATTCGCCTGCGTCGACGGCCGACGGAAAAGCTCCACAAGCTGCGGCTGGTCACCCGCGCGCAGAGCGAAAACCACCTGGCTGGGAGCGACGACCCCAATCAGGACTAGAAAAGCAAGGGTCAACCAGATGTGCTGTCTGCGGCCTGTTGTCACCGGCTTATCCCTAAAACTGAAAATACAGGAACGATCGAAACGACTGAGCGAACATGGTCATCAACGATAGAGCAAACAGGACTACCAAGAGAAGGACCTTCGGCCAATCGAGCCTGCGGGTCCAGTCGAAGCCTTGTACGGGCTGGAATACGAGCACGGCGCACAGGATCATGAGAATGAGATGGCCGCGCGTGTAAATGATGGCGCTCAGGAGCACCGA
>CAYFUB010000271.1:0-2851 GCA_964346195.1 uncultured Pirellulales bacterium | reverse complement strand
GCCCATGCTACGAAAGCCGCAGGGGCCGCCACAGTATTCCGGCCGCACCCGTAACGCGCGTTTATGAAGGTCTTGGGGCATTGGGAATGGGTGACAGCGGCAAGCGCAAGCCTGCCGATGGCTCACACATCCTGCCGAACGCCATCGGCAAGCTTCCCAGGCTCCGCTTGCCGCTGCCACCCGACGAAACCGGGGCAGGCACGGGAGCCCGCGCCTACACAGTTGGCGATGGCTCCTGATGGAGGCACACCGCGGGCATGATCGTCGATAATTATGACACGTTCTGTGGGTGGCGTTCGGGGGTGTTTGGGTATATTCTGGGTGGGAGTGCGAAAAGGGCCGCTCAATCTTGTCGGATTATCTGTGAACTGCCACGCTGCAACTACAGTAAAGCCGATGGACGAAGTTGGGATATCCCGCTGCAATGGCGGCGATCGCCGGCCGGTCGAATCTGTGAAACGTATGGACGGGAAGAAAAGACCGAAACGAGTTCTGCTCAAGCAGTTGATCATGCGGCGTGTCCTGCTGGCGCTGTTGCCACCTCTGGCCGGGGCGATCTACTTCTTCGGCTGGCGGAGCCTGTTCCTGGTCGTCTGGGCGGCGGTCGTCGGGTTCTTCGTGGAGTACTTCTTCACCCGCACGCGCGGGGAGCCTGTGACCGAGTCCGTCTTTGTGACGACCACGATCTTTGCGCTGATTATGCCGCCCACCATACCGTGGCACGTGCTGACTATCGGGGTGGCCTTCGCCGTCATGGTCACGAAGGAGATATTCGGGGGTTTCGGCCGGAATTTCTTCAATCCGGCGATGGCGGGGCGCTGCTTCGTCTACGTGTGTTTTCCGGTGGCGCTGACCGCCGTTTGGGCCCCCGCGGCCGAGGGCGTCTGGGGCGCGTTGGACCGGTGGACCACGGCGCCGACGCTCGATGCCACGACGGGCGCTACGCCGATGGCTTATCTCAAAGCGGGCCGGCTCGTGCTGGTCTCTGCTCGTAGCGTGCCCGCAAGGGCATACAATTCCCAGGAAACGCCTGACGGCGTCACTACGAACGAAGTGCCTTTCGAGATTCCGGAGGAGCAGACGGTCCCGGTCAGGAGGACGGCTTTCTGGCGCACGCAGTTCTTCGGCCGTCTCAGCGGGACCGTGGGAGTCAACAGCGTCCTGCTGGTCCTCATAGGCGGCTTGTACCTGTTCTACAGCAAGACCGCCAGCCGGACTATTATTCTGGTCCTTGTCCTCACCTACGGCGGGTTGAGTCAGCTTCTGCATCTGCTGGGCGTCGCCCCCGTCCCCTCGGGGTTGACGGCGATACTGGGTGGCGGCTTCCTGTTCGGCGCGTTCTACATGGCGACCGACCCGATCAGCGCCCCGAAGACGGAGCTCGGGCGGGTCTTCTATGCCATTCTCATCGGTCTGTGCGCCGTGGTGATACGGAATTTCTCGATCTTCAACGGTGGCTTGATGTTCTCGATTCTGATCGGCAACATGTTCGCTCCCATCATCGATTACGGGGTGCGGGCGCGGGCCGTGGCCGCCAGGCCCGCCAAGGGGGTGACGTGATGCGGCAGACGCGCTGGTACCCGATTGCCTACATGTTCCTCGTGACGGCGGCGTTCAGTTCGGTTGTCATTGGCGTGGCGGATTTGACGCGGGAGCGAGTCGAGGCGAACGTGCGGCTGGCCTTCGAGCGGGCCGTGGTGGCGGTGCTGCCGGGGCTGTATGAGCCGACGCTGAGCGGGCCCGAGATTCATCGCAGGTTCGTCGAGCAGGTGGACGAGCCGGATGCTTCTTCAGGTGGGGCCTACACCCTGCGAGAGGACGGACGGATTGCGGCCTACGCGCTGCCGTTCGAAGGCCAGGGCTTCTGGGCCCCCATCCGAGGTGTGATCGGCATCGCCGCGGACGAGAAGACCGTCACCGGAATCGCCTTCTACGAGCAGAGCGAGACGCCGGGGCTCGGGGCCGAGATCGTCAAGCCGGCATTCCGCGGGCAATTCGCGGGCAAAGTGCTGGCGTCGGAGGGCAAGCCGATCAATATGAAGCGACCCGGCGCCGAGCTGGGCGCGAACGATGTGTACGCCGTCACGGGAGCGACGCAAACAAGCATCAGGCTCGAAGAGATCGTTAATCAGGCGGTGAGAGATTGGCGATCGAACATCGGCGGGGAGGGTGACCAACCATGACTCCGGCCCCACTGGAATCGGAGAGCAGAAAGATTGTCATGGATGGCCTATGGCGGAACAATCCGATTTTCCGACAGGTCCTGGGGATTTGCAGCACGCTGGCCGTGACGAATCTCGTGCTGAACACCGTCGTGATGTGTGCCGCCCTGGTGTTCACGCTGTCGCTCAGTGCCGCGACAGTGTCTGTACTACGACTGCTCACGCCGCGGAACATCCGCATGATGGTCGAGACGCTGATCATCGCGTTCTATGTGATTATCGTGGACGTCGTGCTCGGGGCGTACTGGCCGACGATGCGGGCCAATCTCGGCCCGTACGTGGGTCTGATCATCACCAACTGTATCGTGATGGGCCGCTGCGAGGCTTATGGCAACAGCCATCCACCGGTCCGGGCCTTCCTGGACGGCGGTTTCAACGCGCTGGGCTACGCCTTCATCCTGCTGATTATCGCCACGTTCCGGGAAGTGCTCGGGATGGGAACCTTCCTGGGTCTGCCGGTGCCGTTCTTCGCCGGGCCGGCGTGGGACAAGTGGATCATCATGGTCATGCCGCCGGGGGCGTTCTTCATGCTCGGTCTCGTGGTCTGGGCGTTCCGCTGGATGCAACAGGCGAGAGGAGAAGAGGCAAAATGAGTACCGCAACAGAGATGTGGCAGGCCCTGGTCGTGC
>CAYFUB010000270.1:0-11546 GCA_964346195.1 uncultured Pirellulales bacterium | reverse complement strand
TACGCCTTGCCCTGCTCGCGAAGGGTCACCTGCGGCATCTGGTCGAGCGCGACAGTGGCCGCGCCCGGCGCGTCGAACGGGATCTGGAACTGGTCCCAGGCGACGACATGGCCGCGATTGGCCCAGGGCGCATCGTCGGCCAGCGTACATGTGACTTTAAGCCAGTATTCGCTGCCAGCTTTCAGGTCCGGCCTGGTGAACGAAATCTCGAGCTTTTGCGTTTGCTTCGGCGCGAGGGGGAGCTTCGGCAGCTTGCCCTGTTGCACTATCTTGCCGTCGCAGGTCAATTCCCAGGAGCCGTCGACGAAATCGAGGCTGCGGAAGTCGTACTCGTTCTCGACGGTGAGGACCCCGGCGTTCAGGTCGGTCGGCGTGACGTGGATGCGCTGATAGACCTTCTTGACCTCGGCCAGCGAGGGATTGGGCTTGCGGTCCGGCTGGACCAGGCCGTTGCAGCAGAAGTTGCCGTCGTTGGGGCTGTCGCCGAAGTCGCCGCCGTAACCCCAGTAGCTCGTGCCGTCGGGCGCCTTCTTGCGCAGACCTTGATCGATCCAGTCCCAGATGAATCCGCCGATGAGCCGCTCGTGCGCGCGGATAGCGTCCCAGTATTCGCGAAGATTGCCCACTGAGTTTCCCATCGCATGAGCGTATTCGCACAAAACCATAGGCCGGCTGTCGTCGTTGGTCGCCAGGCGGATGATTCCCGGAATCCGCTCGTACATCCGGCTGATGACATCGACGTACGGCCAATCGCGCGGCCTGCCCGCGGCGCCTTCGTAGTGGACGGGGCGCGTCGGGTCGTAGTCGTGAATCCAGCCGGCCATCGCCGCGTGGTTCGGGCCGCAACCCGATTCATTCCCCAGACTCCAGAAGACGACCGAGG
The DNA here is from genome assembly GCA_964346195.1 of uncultured Pirellulales bacterium. GTDB lineage: Bacteria > Planctomycetota > Phycisphaerae > Sedimentisphaerales > Anaerobacaceae > PLanc-01. Next base: position 10,663 of record CAYFUB010000270.1, on the reverse strand, counting down.
GATGGTTCTTGTCCCGCTCGACCATGCGGATCGCCCGTTCCACGAAGGCCGTGTGCCAGGCGGGAATGTTCGAGAGCAGCCCGCCCACGCCGTGCGTTTCGAGGTTCGCCTCGTCTATCAGGTAGATGCCGTACTGATCGCACAGGTCGTACCAGTGCGGGTCGTCCGGGTAGTGCGAGGTCCGCACGGCATTGATATTGTGGCTCTTCATCAGCTTGATGTCTTCGATCATGCGACTGACGGGGACGGCCCGCCCGTGGTCTGGGTCGTGCTCGTGCCGGTTGACGCCGAAGAACTTGATGGACCGGCCATTGACGAAGAACTGCCCGTCCTTGATCTCGACCCTGCGAAAGCCCGCCCGGCAGCTCTCGGCCTCGACCAGCTTGCCCGAGGCGCTGTGCAAGGTCAGCACCAGCGTGTAGAGGTTGGGCGTCTCGTCGGACCATTGCTTCACGTCCGGCACCCTGGCCTCCAGCAGGGCGAAACGGACGTTGTCCCGCTGCGGATAGCGCTCGTTGAGAATCGCCCGGGCCTCGACCTTCAACGGCTGCGGCAGCACGGGCTTCTCATCGCCGTCATAGAGCTGCGCCTGGACCGTCCAGCCCTTAAGGTCGGAGTCCTGGTACGTGGCCAGTTTCGGGCGGACCATCAGAACACCGTCCTGGTACTGGTCGTCCAGCGTGGCGCGGACGACGAAGTCGCGAATATGCGCTTGGGCGGTCGAGAAGAGATAGACGTTGCGATAGATGCCGCTGATGCGAAAGAAGTCCTGGTCCTCCAGATAGCTGCCGTCGCTCCAGCGATAGACCTCGACGGCGAGCGTATTACTGCCCTTCTGCAGGTAGGGCGTGATGTTGAATTCGGCCGGCGTCATGCTGTCTTGGCTGTAGCCGACCGTGCGACCGTTGAGCCAGACGTAGAACGCGCTCGTGACCCCGTCGAAATGGAGGAAGACCTGCCGGCCGTCCCACGAGTCGGGAATCGTGAACTGCCGCCGATAGGAACCGACAGGATTGTAGTCGGGCGCGATATACGGCGGATTCGTCGGGTGCGGATAGCGGATGTTCAGATAAATCGGCTTGTCGTAGCCGTGCAACTCCCAGTTGGAAGGCACGGGAATCTCGGCCCAGCCGCTCACGTCGAACTCCGGCTTATAGCAGTCCTTCGGCCGGTCGGCGGGCTTGCGCGCGCAATTGAACTTCCACGGCCCGTTGAGCGACTGGTGGAAGGGCGAGGCCTCGCGCTCGCACGCCAGCGCCGTCTCGACGTCGGGATAGGGCATGAGCGTGCAATGGCCCGGCTCCTTGTTGCGCCCGACGACCTGTGGATTCTCCCAATCGTTCTGCGTGGAAGAACCGTCTCCCGCGGAAGAGCCGCAGCCCACCGGCGGCAGCGTTACCAGAACCAACAACGTGGGAACGACCAACCATTTCGCAGTCACCTTCGACATTTCCTTTTTCTCCAAAGACCCACTGTCCCAAATCTCGTGTATGAGCCGGCGCCGCGACGACGCCGTGGCACCATGATAACCGTTACAGACCCATCCAGCAACCTCTATAGAAACAAGGCCCGTGCTGTGACTTCACACGACGGAGTGCTCTTGCTGCAAGCCCAGGCCCCGGGCGGCGGCCGGCGCCGCTTCCGAAACATCCACCTGACCGAGTCGAAGTGACGCAGGGACAATTGATGACCGTTATCGTTTACTTCCGTCTCTGCCTGGTGCCTGGCCCTGTCATTCCCGTTGTTGCCGGCGCCTGGCAGCGATCCATGCGCGCGGCGAACTCGCGGAGAAAGTCTTCGCGCCACCGGCTCACCGTCCGGGCACCGATGTGCGGCCCCTCTGCGACCTCGGGCGCGGGATCGTCCGTCCACCAGTTGGGCAGCCGCGGCGACGGTCGCTGTGCGGCGTCAGGCGACGGCCTCAAGGACGTGAGCATGCCGGCTCTTCCATCGAGCGCCGGCACATTGCTGCGAATCGTGTAACGATAGGTCCTCGCATCCTTCGGCGAGAGCCGAAAGCGCATCACGCCGGCCGCGTCCACGAACCCGGTCAGCGACTGATTCTCGATCAGCAAGCTCGCCTCCGGCCGTTCCGGCGTCTCCTGGCCGAGCGGCAGGGCCAGTTCGAAAACGCCGAACTGCTCAATCCGGTCCTCCTCACTGGTGAGCCGCCGGAAGACCGCGTGCGGCCGCTCCCAGACCCGGACGAACCGTCCGCCCCAGCCTGGCCGCGACGGGTCATCGGGCGTCCCGCGCAGCAGGTAGCCGACAGACGGCGAGTCGCCCATCTTGAGGGTGGCGCCGAGTTGGGTCGCGAAGAAATCGCCCAGGGCGCCGTGGCCCGCGATGTGCGCAGCGACGAACGCCCGGTTGCCCCATTCGCCCTGCTGGTTGCCGCCGACGAACCAGCCGCGATAGGTGGCGTTGGCTTCGATGAGCCACAGCCGCGGGTGGTGGGTCACAATGTACTGATAGGCATTGACGCTCCATTTCTTGTTCGGCCCGCCGATGAAATAGACGCGGAGTTTCGGCAGGATGTCGGGCGCATCATGCAGCGCTTGGGCAAGATCCTCGATCCCGCCCCAGACGAGCACCCAGAGCGGCCGCGGATCGTCGCGCTGCGCGCATCGGACGATCCAATCGGAGCCTTCCGTCGGGCTGCCGTATCCCTCCGAGCCCGCCCCCTCGACGGCGCCCTGCTTTGTAACCGCCCGCAGTGCGTCGGGTGTCGGATATGTGCCGGAATACGTTCTCAGGTGCGCATAGTCGCGCTCGTAGAGGTCAATCACCCGGAGAATATGCTCGTTGCGGCCCGGGCCGTACGGCGACGAGATCAACCCCTCGATGTCGAACCGGTCCGTATAGACCAGGAGATGAACCATAGATTGGAAATCGTCGGGGTCGGTGCCGCCGATGTCCGTGGAGACAATCACCCGGCGCCGCTGCGCGGTCGCGGCACCATCAACCTCCTTAGCATCACACCATATTCCACAACAGCTAAGTCCCAACAGGACCACGGGCAGCACAACACCCTCTTTCATTCTCATGCCCAGACCCTTCATCGTCACGACGGCCCAGTATACACGTGTCCTCTGCATCCGAGGACACGATACCCGAGTCGAGACCGAGATGAAAGACGCCCCCGGAATTTCAAGAAAGAACCCGGCCGGATGGCTACAGGTCGGGCCGAGCGTCTCCGAAAACATCCGCCCGTCCGTGTCGTCCACGAAGAGCACCTCTTGGCGAGGCTTATTCCCGAGGACTGACCTCTGTCCCTGATGGGATGAAAGATGCAATTCCGATTTCCTGCCCGCTAAAGCTCCAAGGCGCTCCGCGACGGCGTCCAACCGAGCTTTTGTGTCGGCGGACCGACGCAAAAGCTCTTAATTCTTTTTGGGTTGACATCACTAAATAATGTCTGGCATAAGATGTCACACGGGTCTATTCTCTATGCTATCCAGGTTTTATTCGGAGACTTTATAAATCGTTGCGGGTTTATGCTGGTTTTTCGCCTGTTTCGCGTAATCCATAGGGAGTTTCTTCGACAAACCACTGTTATTGTGGAAGTGATTTGTATAGGCTCCTTTAGGGCCGTGACGGTCGGCTCGAAAGGAGGTGCAATGAGAACAAACAAAAGTAATTAAAACATATTTGAAAGTAATATACATTTTGAAAAGGAGTGCAAAATGGAAAGAAAACGCACGAACAAACTATTTCTGATGAGTGTTGCAGCGGTTCTTTTGTACCTCGGACTGACGAACGTGGTACAGGCCGATTGGGAAACCGTCATACCCAATGACTCCCTCACACCCACCAATTTCAGCACGTATTGGGAATGGTTTTACCCGTGGGGAGACACCCATAACGGAAGCGCTAAAATGTACATCGAGCAAGTCACCCTCGATACCAGCGGAACCGCTACGATAGTAGCAGAAACACCAGATCCTGAAAGCGAATGGAAATATCGCTCCGGGGCCTTTAATTCTGTGGACTGGATTATCTGCAACGGCCAATATCCCGAGTGGGACATCAAAGGCGAGTTCAAAGCTCCGACTGTTAAAGGTTCATGGCCGGCATTCTGGCCAACCGGTGCCTGGGGCTGGCCGCCGGAAATCGACATCCTCGAGTACAAAGGCGACGCATTCAACTGGTTCAATACCTATGACGGCAGTTGGGAAACGAAAAGAGTCCGTGTTGCGGATGCCCCGACTGCCTGGCACGAATATCGATGCCACCTGACTAAGCTGGATGATACGGAAGTCATGGTCGAGTTCTACCTCGACGGAGTTTTGAAGGCCACGCACACCGGCTCAGATTTCGTGGGAGAGCCGTTCGATTTAATCGTCAACCTTCAGATGGAGGGCTCATCAGGCTCGCCCGGCCCGACTGACCCCACCTACTACTATGCGAGAAACATCGTCGTCCAGCGTTATGCGGTCCCGGCACCTCCCGGGCCCCCATCTGCCCCGACAAACCTGGATGCTACCTTCGGTGATACCGAGATTACCCTGGACTGGGACCCCAGTCCTGAGTGGGACGTGGATTACTACACCGTCTATCGCGGCACGACTTCGGGCGGCCCATACTCCCAGATTGCAGCGAATCTGACGGTATGTGCCTACACCGATACGGGGCTGACTAACGGCACGACCTACTACTATGTCCTCACTGCCACGGATCTGGACAGCAACGAGTCCGGTATCAGCAACGAGGCCTCGGAGACGCCGGTAATTCTGTATCCTCTCACGGTTGGCAATTATAGTTTCGAGCTGCCCGGCACTACCAAGCAGAAAAACTGGGAGAATGTGCCAAACTGGAGCAGCGATAGTGTAGCATCGGATTCAGGCGTGGAAAGCGATTATCCCACGACAGACGGAATATGGAGGGGCTTTCTGATGAGCGGCGATCCGTCCGTATGGAATCTGACGGGCCACACAATCACATCCGGCGAGAAGCTCCTTCTTGCTGTCGATGCAAGATCGAGTGACAATTTCGATATTGCCCTGTACTACGACGATAACGGCAGCAGGGTCAATATCGCATCGAAGATAGTCCACCCCGGCGGCAATTATGTAAGATATACGCTGGCGTTTTCTGCCGACGATGTTCCAGCTTCGGTTGGCAACACAATTGGCATAGAGCTTGATAATATCGACAGCGGGACAAGCTGGGTTGGCTTCGACAATGTGCGTTTGAGCACGAGTATCCAGCCGGCGCCGGATAACACACCGCCGAGTCCCGATCCGATGACTTGGGCAACAGTGCCATATGCTACCGGCAGCAGCTCAATCGCTATGGTTGCGACAACAGCTAACGACGAGAGCGGCGTCGAGTACTATTTCAGTTGCATAAGCGGTGGCGGTCACGACAGCGGCTGGCAGGCTAGTACGTTATATCAGGACACAGGCCTTTCACCCGAGACCACTTACACCTACACCGTCAAGGCGCGAGACAAAAGCCCCAACCTGAATCAGACAGCGGAATCGACAGCAGAATCTGCGACGACAGATCCGCCAGGAGGTGGGCTGCCATATTCTGACGGCTTCGAAAGCGGTGATTTTGTAACGGGCAACTGGACGACTTCAGGCACGGCAGAGGTTAAAAGTCAGGCCGCTTATGAGGGAAGCTACGGAGCGAGAATCTCAGGAACAGCGTGGATGGAAACGGCCATCGACACGTCGGGCTACACCAACATCCATCTTAAGTATGTCTGTAAGACGTTCCAGTTGGATGGTCAGAGCGAAAATGAGTGGTTTTACGCCGAGTGGTACGATGGCAGCAGTTGGAATACTGTCAATCAAATGAAAGTTGGCAGTTGGACAGCCTACGATCACGCCCTTGGTGCAGGGGCAAGCAACAACCCGTCGTTCAAGATCAGGTTCCGGGTTAACGCGAACATGAGTATGGAACACGCCGATATCGATAATATTGAAGTTACCGGCAGTTAAGTGATGGTTTTAGCGAACGTGGCGGTCACGAAGGCCGCCACGCTTGTTTTTGAGGCAAATAAGGAGAAACGCAAGAAGACGAAAGAGAAGAAGACACAGCGGTGCATGATACGCACCCTGCTTACTTTAGCCCTGGCGCTCTCTGCGTCTCTACCGCGAGACCTGATCTTGTGGTTTCAGTAGGACGATCTTGACGGTTGTCTAACCGAAACCGCGAAATGCTACGCGCGCCACTGGAGTTTCGTGACGTTGCCGTTTTCGTCGGTGTTGCCGCCGATGGCGTGCAGAGTGAATTCGCCGCCGTGGGCCGTCAGTTGCGCCTCGACCCAGCCGACCGGTTGGCGGTTGGTGAAATTGTACCCGGAGGCCGGGAGATTGATTAAGTGAATTCCCTCGAAGCGGGAGAATTTGTACTTGTGGGAGTGCCCGAAGACGATGGCCTTGACCTTCGCGGCGGGGACGATGATGTCGAACAGCCGGCCGGTATCCAGCAGGTCGGCTCTGGGCGTGTGATGAATGAACAGAATTGTTGGTCGCTCGTCGCAGATTTGCAGGTAGGTCTGGAGCCAGGCGCGCTGCGGCTTGCCCAGCATCCCCGGGAACATGCTTACGAACAGCAGCGAATCGAGGACGATCATCCGAACGGGGCCGGCATTGGTCGTGAGGACGTGTTTGCCCGCGACGGTCGGCCCGCCGCCATGGCCGCCCGCAAACATGGACAGGAAGTTCTCGCGACTGTCGTGATTGCCGACTCCCATGTGGATCGGCCGGGTCCGGGCCATCGGGTCCAGCAGGGACTGAACGTTCCCATAAGCATCGATCTGTCCCCTCCAGCGTGCCAAGTCGCCCGTAATCATCACGCCGTCCGGCAGACTGGTCCCGACCTCATCCATGACCCTCTGGAGGTTCTGATAGGGGAAGAAGCCCCGGAAACGACCGTCGCGTTTGGCGGGCACGTGGAGGTCCGACAGAAAGGCCCAGCGCGTGAAATCCTTCCGCGGCTCGACACCGCGGGCCTTTTGCGGCCCCAGAGAAACGACGCCGCCTGCAACGGCCAAACCCAAGGTGAGAAACTGTCGCCTGTTTACCTGTCGGCCCACGGTATCGGACATAGGGCAGCACCTTTCTAACGAATGCGCGGGCCGCTCTCGGAGGTGTGATCGATTCGGACCCGGCGTTCCCGGCGACACCATCGCGTCGGTGCCGCAAGGCGGGTCCGGACAGCAGAAAAACCATCCCTGAAAGGGTTCGGAACCCCCAAAGATATCCTGATCGCGACGCCCCTCACCGGTTCTTGCGACCTGAGAGGGATATCGGTATCACACACCCCAGAAGCGCAGTCAAGCGCGGTTAATCTGTCTTAACGGCACCCTTCTATCAGAAGCGATACCGTTATGCAATGTTTTATCGGGCCTGATTACCTCGCAACGTAATTTTTTTTGTGGCGGCCGCTACGCTCTCCAACGCAGTTTCAGAACCTGCCGGTCGGGCCGGCGATTTCCACCGATGGCGTGCAGGAGGAACTCGCCGCCCTGTCTCGTCAGACGGGCCTCCATCCAACCCACCGGCTGGCTGCCCCTGAAGTTGTAACCTGTCGCCGGCAGGTTGATGAAGTGAATCCCGTCGGATTCGGAGAATCCGTACCGGTGGGAATGCCCGTAGACAACGGCCTTGACCTTGGCCACCGGCCGGATGATGTCGAAAAACCGCCCGGTATCCAGCAGATGAGCCTTCGGCGTGTGGTGCAGGAACAAGATCGTGGGCGTATCGTCACATACGTGCAGAAACGCGTCCAGCCAGGTGCGCTGCCGCCGGCCGAGCAAACCCGGGAGTGTATCGACAACCAGCAGAGTGTCGAGAACCACCAGCCGGACCGGCCCCGTATTGGTGGTGATGATGTGCTTGTTCTCGACGGCCCCGGCGTCATCGCCGCCATGGCGAAAGGCCCGGAAAAAATCGTGTCGGTCATCGTGATTGCCGAGGCCGAGGTGAACGGGGCGTTGTGCCGCAACGGGCGCCAGCACCGTCTTGAGATTCTCATAGGCCGTGGTATGACCTCTGAGCCGCGCCAGGTCCCCCGTGATAACAACGCCGTCCGGCATGTCATAGGCGATCTGGCCCGCGATTTCCTGCAGATTCCGGTACGGGTAGAAGCCCCGGAAATGATTGTCAGGATCGGTGGCGATATGGGTATCCGACAGAAGCGCCCAGCGCGTGTAGTCGTCCTGCTCGTTGCCCAGAGCCTGTCGCGGCCCCAAGGTAGCTACACCGGCGGCCAGGGCCAGGCCGCTCTTGAGGAACTGCCGTCGGCTCCATTCGCATTGGGAAATATCGGACATAGCACACCCTTCCTCTACTCTTGTCAGTTCATCCCCAAGGAGGACTATCGGCACGGCAATGCCGTCTCTCCAGTTAAAGTATAGTTAATGTTCGCGTAAGTAAGAGTGTGTTGTGCCAGTAGAAGTGATAACGGGCGATCCGGGGAGCACGCCATAGGAAAGGAACGCGGAATCGGCCAGGATTTTGCGTACGCGAGACGCTGTGTGCCGATCGGCGGCATCCGCGCGGTTGGCATTCCGTGGCGGATTCGGAGTGTACGACTATATGTTGTGGGCCAGCCTGCATCTGTCATGCCGGATGAATTGCAGAAGTTCCCCAAGACCAGAACATCGCGCTTGACCGTGTAGGGGCGAATCATCATTCACCCCTCCTGCCTGTTCCGTGCCTGGCTCGCCACGAAATTCAATCGCGCACGATTCGAGCCGCAGAGTAGACGAGCGTCCTCGCTCGCCTCCCTGTGGTTCATCCTCGTACAGCATTTGCGATACTCGTGCCAAGCGGGGCGAATGAAGATTCGCCCCTACCCAGAACTCACGCCCGCATGACCCGGTATGTGAGACTCAATCGCCTCGGTCTCTTGGCGTGCTGGGTGGCATTGATATGCTCGTTTGTCGGTGCTGTGCGCGGGCCGATTACGAGCGCCAGGAGAGGCCCTTGGTGAAGCCGTCGAGATCGGTGTTGCCGTCGACGGCGTGCAGCGTGAACCTGCCGCCTGTATTTGTCAGTTGCGCTTCGACCCAGCCGAGCGGCTCGGCATCGTTGAAGTTGTATCCGGTCGCCGGGAGATTGATGAGATGAATGCCGTCGAGTTGCGAGTAGCCGCACTCGTGCGAGTGCCCGTACACGATGGCCTTGACCTTGGCGAGGGGTTTGACGAGCTCGAACAGCCGCAGGACGTCCAGCAGGTCCCCGTCGCCGTCGCCGAACGTATGGTGAACGAACAGGATGACCGGCTTCTCGTCGCACGCGCGGAGATAATCCTGTAGCCACGTGCGTTGTGCCTTGCCCAGCAGGCCCGGCGTCTTGTCCACATACAACAACGAATCGAGCAGGATGAACCTGACGGGTCCGGTGTTGACCGTAACGACGTGCTTGCCCCTGACCGCCTGCCGGTCGCCCGCCGGGTTCTCAAACGCGCGCAGGAAGTTGTCGCGATCGTCGTGATTGCCCAGCGCCAGACAAACCGGCCGGCTCTCAATCATCGGGACCAGCAACCTCTTGAAATTCTCGTAATCGCCGAGCCGGCCCGTCAGCCGCGCCAGGTCGCCGGTGATGACCAGCCCTTCCGGCCGATCCGACCCGATCCACTCGACAACCTTCTGCAGGTTCCGATAGGGACAGAAGCCCCGGTAGTTGTTCTCCCGATCGGCCGCAATGTGCGTATCCGACAGGAAAGCCCAACGGGCCTGCTCCTGTCCGGCCTCTGCCGAACCGTGCCGTGTCCCCAGTACGAACGCACCGCCCGCCGCTACGAGCCCCGCATGAAGAAACTGTCGCCGCGTCGTTCCACAGTTCAAACTGTCAGACATCTGTGCACCCTTTCCACGGTGAACGTTACAGGTTCGCAGCGGCCCTCTTGTACCACAAACACCTCTGGTCTGCAATACCCAAGCGTCACCCATGTCGCTTGCATGGCCACTGGTGTAATCACGGTATCCGGCTTGACAGGTGCAGGAACAGGCGGCACGGACCGACTTGTTTGTCCGTGGTTCTCGGATGTTTCGGCCCCGCGCGGTCATCACCGACAAACAAGTTTGTCGGTGCCACCCGACACGCCCGTAGAGTGAGGCGAAACACGTCCGCGCGCAAGCGTGACCGCGGCCTCTATATGTTCTGTCTCATGCCGCCGCCCGAAAGCGAAAAGTGCCGGGAGTCTGCAGACGGTATCCCCAGAACTTGGGCGTTGTGCGCCGTCGGTCCCTGCTTATAATGACACCGCAGGCTCTGGTGTGTCGTGAGTGGTGAGGTCCGGCTCCGAGTGACGGGGGCTCGGTCTTCGTCAACTCAAGACGGAGAACTCAAGATTGTTTGGAGCGGTCACGCCTATGGATCTCAACCTCTTCGATATCGCCTTCTTCCTGGCATTCATCGGCGTGGTCGTCGCGTTCAGCATGTTCAAGAGCCGCCGGGAGCGGACGAGCGAGGACTACTTCCTCGCCAGTCGCGGCCTGGTCTGGCCGCTGATCGGACTGTCCATCGTCGCCGCCAATATCTCCACGGAACAGCTCGTGGGCATGGCGGGCCAGGGCGCGGGCGATGTCGGTCTGGCGGTGACCAACTGGCAGTTGTTCGGCAGCATCGGCATCGTCGTGATCGCGTTCACCCTGTTGCCGCGTTTTCTGAAGGCGGGCATCTATACCATGCCGGAATACCTC
>CAYFUB010000269.1:0-7698 GCA_964346195.1 uncultured Pirellulales bacterium | reverse complement strand
GACCTGGGCTTCTCGCCCGAGGAGGCTGCTATCCTGCAAATGCGTGCGGATCTGATGGCGGAGCTGCGCAAAGTCATCAAGGCCAGGAAGCTGACGCAGGCGAAGGCGGCCAAGCTCCTCGGCGTCAGTCAGTCCCGCGTGTCCGATCTGGTCCGAGGCAAATGGGAAAAGTTCAGTCTCGAAATGCTCATCACCCTGGCCACCAGGGCCGGAATCCGCGTCCACATCAAGACCGCCGCCTAGGAACGACCCTGCGGGCGGTCCCGAGGGTTAAGTACAATCTAAGGGGGCGCCTCCCGAAGTCCGTCTCACGAAATAAGCCGTCAGATGCGCTCATCTAGTCTGTGCATGAGAAGACTTGCCAAGCATATGAGGTGCAATGCCCTCGTGCTGTCTGGGTTGAGATTGCCGTGCGCCTTGGGATTGCGGATGCCCGTCATGGCTCCGGCCATAATCTGCATGTAGCCCTGTTGGATATCCCTATCCGTTTCAGTGGCCAAAGCGGTCAGCCGGATGATTGGGTTCTGCGGCGAGAACGCTGTTGTCATCAGGCCCGCACCATCGAGCTCCCGGGCGTTTGTGTCCCTGACAATTCGCTTGACAGCATCATTAACTTCTTTGAACGAAGCCTCGACCGCATCACCAAAGAACCCGGCCTCGAATCTGGGCCGCGCGAGGGCACAGATTCTCGGATGAACGAACTGCCAAAACCACTGAGTTGGGCTGGGCGGACTTTCGATGTCTGTGTTCGCGAGGAGTCTTCGCACTTCCGGAATGATGAACGCTTGAATGGTCGATAGAGATTCGACGGCATTGCCTCCGAGCGGCGTCATGCCTTGCATGTGTGTAACAAGCTCAGACCAACCCAACGTTTGGCAGAAAGCGCGCAGACTGTTGATCTTGCCGGTAAGCACGGTGTCAATGACACCCATCGGTTCCGCACCGTCGTAGTACTCGTTTAATCCGATCTCAAAAGCGGCAAGGTCGTCGAGGATGGCGGTCAGGGCTTCAGTTCGAGTTTGCGGCATCGTACGAACCCTTCATATGCCTACATTGAATTCCGCGGACATCTTACTTATCTCGGGCTATAATTGAGTGTGGCGTCCCGAGATTAGATTGATCATTATTGTTGGTCACTGGCTCTGCCTGTCTCCTGGGTGACTTGAGGAATGTGGTCAAGGACCCTCTTCTTTTCCAGTTCATCCATTCGGTTGCGTAGGGCACGTGTTATTGCTGCACACTCGTTACCCTTCTGACAGTTCTGCTCGATGAAATCCTTCCACGTTATGAGTGTTGTTTCCACCTGATTCTCAAGATCATGCAATCTGGCCTTGCACGCTTCGCACTTAATTCTTATGATTGTCTGGAGTGGAAGTCGTTCCTTTTCGTCAATCGTTCCAAATAGACCACATATCTCGTCGCAAGTAGTCTTTCCGGTGGACCGTAGACGATAGACTTCGTCGCACATGGCCAGGAGCTGGTGACATGCTGTGCGTGCAGCAGGTAGCCACTTCGCTGTGCCCTTCCTTTCGGTTGGATACGTGCTGAGCTGCCAGCCTATCAGTACGGAGATAAGTACTGCACCTGATTGAAAGAAAAACTGAGCCAACGGGTTGTTCCAGACTGTCGGGTTGTTGACAACAAGGTAGGTAGGTACAATAATAAGCGCAAGAAGCAGGATGATCTCTCCTACTGCAATGAGAATGATGTGTATTGGGATATCCGTGTAGGGGCATAATCGCCGCAGCAGGGGTACTCCTCGGGGCTTGCCGTTCGCGACGTCAGATCTCACTGCGGGAGCTGTTTGAATCACATCCATATGCTCGTCTCCTATCACTCCGACTTCACGGGGCCTTCAGAACAAGAGGGCAATCGGGCTCACACCTATACATCTCACACGGCTGCTCCCGCCTCGGCCTATCGGGTTTTGCGCTCGGCTCTCCAACTCCTGCACGCATTGCGTTCATCTGGACCTCTCCACGTCCACACTACCCGCCTGGCGCTCGAACTCATCCGTCGCGGGTTGATTCAGGGCGTCTTCCTGAGAGTATTATGGCGGGGGCGGGCGAAGGAAACAAGCCAAAAAGTGATAAGTGATAGGTGATAAGTAAGAAGTAGTCGCGGCGGGAGGCCGCGTTGGGGCTAGTTTTTGGGACATCTTACTTGTCTCGGGCTTGAACTGAGTGTGGCGTCGCCAGATTATCAACTACATTTCCGTCGTCGCGTACATGCCATCTTCCTGATACGGCAGATAGAGGCCCTCTTCGTACTCTTTCGGATTTTCTCGGAGAACCTGTCTCATCTGGAGCGCTGCGCACCGGGTGCAGAGTCTCAGGGCTGGGTCGATGCCGAGATCCGGCAGCGAACTACCTTCCTGCCAGGGAGCCGTGCCACGACCGAAGTAGGCAACCTGCCAGGGATTTTCGCCGCACGATTGGCAAGACTGTGAGGGGTCGATTTCCTGTAGTATGCGTCGCAACTTGTCCGCCTCCTCGACTGGCCAGTTGAATTCTCCGAGAGCGGACACGGGATAGTATCCATACACCGACCCCGTATGCTTCGTGGCTTGAGGCTGAAACTCGTACACTACGATGTGATACGGCGATTTCTCAAACCCGCGTGCAAACTCTTCCAAGAGGTGAACCCGGCAATAGCGGGCCCGCTCGCGGCCTTCGCGAACGAGCACCTCCCTGGTCGATTGTCCGCAGGTCATACAGGGCTCTGGCTGGGCACTCCATATGCTCAAAAAGCGTTTGAGAAACCCCATCGTTTTTCTCCCCGGCCTTTCCTCGGAAACCGGCCGGACGTTCGCCGTCGCGGGTTGATTCAGGGCATTTTCCTGAGAGTATTATGGCGGGGGCAGGCGAAGCAGACAAGCGAAAAGTGACAAGTGATAGGCGTAGGGCCGGAGGCCATCCCAATGATGATCGATGATTTTCGATTGATGATTGTCCAAGACCATCGGCAAACGCTGTTTGCCGCTGCCCCCCCGATTCTGGAGGACGTGTTCTCCCTGTTATGGTGCGTGATGCTACCAACTGAGTCCACAGCCGGGGGCACCCCGCACGGCGAAGAGCGCGGGCGGGACGACCGCGACACGCGTGAGAATGCTACAGTCTGCGGCCCAGGGCGCGGAACATGGCGAGGAGGTTCTCGATGGGGGTGTTGCACTGGATGTTGTGGATGGTGTTGAAGACGTAGCCGTGCTTTTGGCTGAAGATTCTGACCCGCTCGGCGACCTGGGCGCGGACCTCGTCGGGGGTGCCGAAGGGCAAGGTCTGCTGGGTGTCCACGCCGCCGCCCCAGAAGACGATGCGGTCGCCGAACGTGTCGACCAGGTGCTGCGGATCCATGCCGCGGGCGGAGGTCTGGACGGGGTTGAGGACGTCGTAGCCGGCCTCGATGAAGCCGTCAATGAGCGGCTCGCACCCGCCGCAGCAGTGCTTCATCGACTTCCACCTCGTATGGGCGTGGACCCAGTCGTTGAGTTTCCTGGCGGGGGGCAGGTAGAGCTCGCGGTAGGTGTCGGGCGAGCAGAACAGGCTGTTCTGCGAGGCCAGGTCCGTGCCGTCCATGAAGACGACGTGGACCTTGTCGCCCACGGCCTGGTGGATGCGCCGGAGGTTTTCGATGGCGATCTCGGCCTGGCGCTCGAAGACCTCGCGGATATACTCCCGGCGGGTCACCGTGCTGATGTACCACTCCTCGATGTCGCGGATGCCTTTGGGGTCCTTCATCCACGGGCCCGGGACCAGGGCGATGTCGCCGAAGGCGGTCCCCGGGAAGCCGGCGGCCACGGCCAGATCCGTGTTGTTATACAGGTCGTTCGCCTTGTGCTCGTAGTAGCGCAGGTCTTCCTCGCGGACAGGCTGGAATTCGGCGAGATTATCGGCCGGGTCGAGCTTGGCATCGTCGATCGGTCCCTGGCGGATGATGGAATCGAAGTAGTAGCCGCCCTGGGGCATTTTGGCGGACGGCCGGGCGGACCTGTCCCCTTCGGGGTACATGAGAATGTCGCCGTTGGGTTCGGGCTCGGTGTTGAAGTGGGCCGGCACGAGCACGTCCGTGCCGTCGAAAGTCCGCCAGGGTTTCCAGCCTGTGTTTTCGAAGCCGAACATGTTCCTGGGGTTTGGCAGGTGGACAACGTCGATACCGAGGGCCTGGCGCAAGTCGGCGGCGACCTCGCCGAGCATCTGGTACAACTCGGTCACCTTGACCCGCGTACCCGGTTTATCAAGCCCGAGTGCCCGCCGCAGCTTGGCGACGACGCTGACGTGGGCGCCGGAACAGGGGGTGCCACCTAAATCGACCGGGACGCGATCCACCGGTTGGTGATTCAGGGCGCACAACACCCGCTCACGGGCGGTAAGAGGGCCTTTCGGAGACTCGGTCTTCATGCTCTGCTCCTCGGTAGTCAAAACCGTGCCCGCTATGGAGCGCAGGGCCCGCGTGGGCCTCGGTATCGTGCGGACCGATTGTAACTGGCGGGCGCAAGGAAGGAAACGCTATTTTTCGCGTCATGGGCGCATTTCGCCGGGCATCTCCTTCCACGGACGGCGATGTGTGGACTGGTCGGAAGGACATGGGCCGGATCGGGTCCCCCAATCTTACTTTTCGAATTATTCATCCCAAGTGGGGCGACTTGCCGACACGAATTTCACTGGTCGGCGGCGCAAAATCCGTATCGGACTTGACAGCGGCCCCGCCAGGCCGTTATAATTAAATATATAGTGGGGCAGGCTTTACGCTACCCCTCAGAACGAGGCGGCGGTTGGACCGAGCCCGGACCGTTCCGGATGCGGCGCAGCTCTTGAGCCGAACTGTTGGAAAAGGGGACATGATGAAAAGCGTGTTGGCTGTGGAAGATAGGAAAGAACGGCGCGGCTGTTTGGGTTTGCGCCTTTTCACGTTTGCCGCCGGTCTGTGTTTTGCTGCGCTGCTGCTGGGTGGCTGCAGTTGGCGACATCCGGGTGAGACTCGTGCCGAGATCGATCGCCGGCACGAGCGCGCGCTGCGCCTGAACAGTGAGATGATGTTGTCCGATCTCGACAGGGTCCTGATGCTGGACCGGCCCAGCAAGCTGACCGACAAGAGAATCCCGTAGGATTTACGATCTATGATTGACGATTGGATGGTGCAAGGCGGAACGTCCACCGTGCGGCGGCAAATCAAAAAACAGTAAATCGTCAATCGTAAATCATCCATGCCCAGGGAAAGGGTTGTGATCGGTGGAGACATTTGTTGACTACTTTCATCGCGTCTTGCACTATCAATGGTGGATCGTTTCAATCGAGTTGCTCCTGATCGGCTTGGTGGTCTGGTGGGTGGTTGATTTCCTCGAAGGCACGCGTGGCGAAAGGCTTTTTCGCGGCGTCATCTTCATCCTCGTGGCGGGGGTCCTGACCCTGAACCTGCTCATCAAGCAGTTCCCGTTCGACCGGTTGCAATACCTGTACAAAGGGTTCCTGATCGCCGTGCTCATCGTGGCCGTCGCGGGCTTTCAGCCGGAGATCCGGCGTGTTCTCATCCAAATCGGTCAACCGCGCATCTGGATGGCCCCCCCGCACGAGCTGTCGCGGACCGTGGAGGAGCTGGTCACCGCCGTCACCGAGCTTTCGGCCGCCCGCATCGGGGCGATCATCGTCGTCGAGAGGCAAGTCGCGCTGGGCGAGTTCATCGAGACCGGCGTGCGGTTGGACGCGCGCGTCACGGCTGAGTTGCTCAAGACCATTTTCTATCCGGGTACCCCGCTGCACGACATGGCCGTGGTGGTGCGCGGCGACCGCCTGGTGGCGGCCAGCGTCCAACTGCCCCTGGCGGAAGCGGGCACGACCCAGGGCGCGGAGGTGGGCTCGCGCCACCGCGCGGCGGTGGGCATCACCGTGGGCTCCGACGCGCTGTGCCTGGTGGTAAGCGAAGAAACGGGTGCGATTTCCGTGGCCCGCGACGGCGAGTTGATCCGCAACGTGACCGAGTCGCAGATCCGGTCACATCTGTCCGGCGCCACTGTGGCGCAGAATGTCCCTCTGGTGGGCCGGCTGCTCAAGCGCCATACGACGTAAAGCGATGCCTGCGACTCGGCGCTGCGGGCTCGCACGGCATTGGTTTGACGATCTCCGTGAAGAACAAGCGTGGCGATGACTAAGAAAATCAAGTTGGGCAAGATGTCGATTGCGTTCTTTCTGACGGCCCTGATTTGGGTCTGGGCCGACCTGGCCCAGGACGAGCGGCTGGACCTGTATAACGTCGTCATCAAGGTGGCCAAGTCCAGCGACCCGGCGCTCTGGGTGAATTTCGTCGTGGCGGGCGGCCGGCCCGACCTGCAAACCTCGGTCACTCTCAACACGGTGGTCCTGAAGGGTCCCGCCTCGCGGGTGGCCGAGGTCAGACGCCTGAACGACACGGGGGCCTTGGGCCTGGACCTCTTCCTCGCACCGGACCGGGAAGGAGCCGTGGCCGAGGGCGACACCACGCAGGACATCCTGAGCTTTCTCAAACAGAACGACGAGATTGGCAAGCTCGGTCTGACGGTCGAAGGCTGCGAGCCGCGGACCCTGAAGGTTCGCGTGCTCAAGCTCGTCCGCGCGAACGTACCCGTCGAGTGCGTCGGGCTGGACCCGTCGATGCAGGTGACCATCAGTCCGTCGCAGGTCGAAGCGTTCGTACCGGACCCTGAGACGTTCAAGGCCACCATTACTCTGACCCCTGCCGAGCAGGCACAGGCGCGGAACGCACCCGTTGAGAAGACGCCGTACATCCAACTGGCCCCGGGACAACTGCGCGACGTCTCAACCAAGGTCAAGGTCAAGCTGGCTCCGGCGGAGAACGTCCTCGACTCTTACAGTGTCGCCGCCACGCTGGGCTTCTGCTTCAGCCAGAATCTGCAGGGCAAGTATCGGGTGGTTCTGGAAAACGCCGATGATCCGGCCCTGGCGGCGGTACTGATTAAGGCCACCCCCGCGGCTTACAAGGCCTACTCCGACGCGACCTTCCATATGGAACTGCAGATCCACGACGCGGACCGGCAAGAGGAATCCGTGGAGCGGGAGGTCGTTTTCCGTTTTCCGGAGGACTACGTGCGGCGGGATGAGATCCAGCCGGACAAACCGGCCCCTGTGGTCAAGTTCAGACTGGTGCCCATCCCCGAGGCGACTACGGAACCACCGCCGTAACCCCTGGGAGAGCCGCCGCCCTTCGCCCGGGTCGGCCCGAAGGGCAAAGACAATCACGATAGAGCTTCTCGCCGCCGTCGCCCGCCAACGCCCGCATCGACGCCCTAAGCGCCGGCCTTTGAACAACCGTGGGCTCGACCGAACCGGCCCCCGACCGCCCCGTCTGCCACCGGGTCTTGTGGACAGAAGACCGTGGGCACAGGACAGCAGGCAACCACTGAAAAACGGTAAGCCGAGAGCCGAAAACTGACAACTGACAAGCGGTGAAGAGGCCATGAGCGTCTTTTGGGACGAGAACGCCATTGAGTTCTTCGACCCGGACCATTCCGAGGCGGAGGACCGCTTTGTGATGCTCGGCATCAGCTTCCGTCTGCGACTGCTGGTCGTGTGCTATGCCGTAAAAGAGCATGGAACACGGCTGCGAATCATCTCCGCGAGAAAGGCCGGCAAGAACGAGGCAAAGAGATATACGCGGGAACTGCCATGAGTAAAAAATATGATTTCGCGAATATGAAGGGTCGCAAGA
>CAYFUB010000268.1:0-1997 GCA_964346195.1 uncultured Pirellulales bacterium | reverse complement strand
CTCCTGACCAAACCAATTGAACGGTGCGTGATACGCACCCTACCGGGAGGCGTCTTTGCCGACGCCGCGCGCCGGTTCGTAGGGTGCGTACTACGCACCATCCCCTCTATTCGCCGAATGCGTCGCCCTTCCGGAGCCAATCCGGAACCGACAGCTTGGGCCCGGCACAATCGCACAGCCAATCTCGATGATAGCAGCCCTGCTCGACCCAGCGCAGAAAGCTCGAATGCGGCCATGCATGCGGGCACCGGACGAGCCCATGCTTAACCGGGTTGTAGTGAATATAGTTCACGTGCCGGATCATGTCCTCTTCATCCCGGATTCGGTGCTCCCAACATCGCCTCTGCCACAAGGTGGATTCGTGCCGTTTCGCGCGAGATGCGCAGCGCCTTGTTACCGCCCCGCCGACGACGAGCCGCAACTTGCTGAACCGGCTCTTGATGCAGCCCCACCTTCTTGAGAAATCGAAATCCCCATCGGGCAGCTTCCATACGCAGTGAAGGTGCTCGGGCAGCAGGACGATCGCCGCCATCTCAAAGGGACGATCCTCCTGTACCGCACGAATCGCCTCCCGCAGGCATTGCCGAGCCTCGTCGGCCTGGAACAAGGGCCGGCGGCCGTTCGTGACGACCGTGAAGGAGAACGTACCTCCCGGCTGGAATGGGCGTCGATAATTCGGCACGAGATCATCCAGACACGAATTCACGCGACCATGTGTGCATCATTGTCTTGTTACGTCCGGCGGTCAAATGGTGCGTGGTACGCACCCTAACGAGTGACGCGCGGCCCATGGGGTGCGTACCGTGTACCATCCATTCTATGTCTTCTCGCCGCACACGGCAATTGAACGGTGCGTGATACGCACCCTACCGAGAGGCGTCTCTGCCCACGCCGCGGGTGGCGAGTTTCTTGAGTTCGGGCAGGTGCTCCGTGTACACACCGCGCGGGGTGGTGTTGCGGCTCTTGCAGATGGAGGCGGCCATGCCGACGAGCTCGCCCATCATGCCGCAGGTGCGCATCACGCGGACCGTGCCGAGGGCGACGTGCGTGACGCTGATGTCCCGCCCGGCCATGAACAGGTTCTCGACGTTACGCGAGTAGAGGCAGCGGTAGGGAATCGGGTACGGCCGGATGGCGGGTGTCTTGCAGATGGTCTTGAATTCCTCGCCCGGAAAGTGCTTCGTGTTCTCCGGGTCCGGATAGTGCAGATCGATCGACCACGTCGTCGTGACGAAGGCGTCCGGGTACTCGCGTCGCTCCTGGATGTCCTGCTGTTGCAGGATGACGTCGCCGAGCAGCCGGCGCGACTCGCGCTTGCCCGCGATGTAGGCGACCCAGGAGAGCTTGCGACTGGCGTACCGGGCCTTGTCTTTGCTGTGGTTTTTCAGAAAGGCCCAGTTGCCGTAGATGGCCCGGAACGCGTGGTCGCGGATCGACTCGAAATCGGCGATCTGGTCCTTGTTGAGGCCGGTCTCCCAGTTCCAGTCGCCGCGCGTGGTGTGCTGGCAGCTTTCCCCGGCGAACTCTAGGGCCCAGGGGCACTCCGGGAAGGGGCTGGGCCCTTCGGTCTCGATGGAGTACCACTGGGCCGAGGCCCCCATCGTCATCTTGTCCGGCTCTTTCGGGGCCATGGTCTCGCCGGTCTGCTCCCAGCTCTCGCGGCCCATGCGATAATCCGCCCCCGCGAGATAGCCGATGGTCCCGTCGCCGGTGCAATCGGCGAACAGCGGCGCTGAGAAGCGCAGCTCTTTGGCGGTCCTGGTATTCGCAGCGATGACGGCTGTGATCCGGTCTCCATCCTTCTCTACTTTATGGGCGTGCATGTTGAGGAACAGGCGGATATTCTGCTCGGCCTGCACGACGCGGAGCTTCTTGTCATCGTTGTAGAACGCGGCCGGCTGGGCGTTGCCGCGGTTGCCCGAGTCCAGTTCCATGACGACATCGCCGAGACGCGGGTAGGGCGGCAGATTGGCCCCGCCGTTGAGATGCACGCGGAC
>CAYFUB010000267.1:0-3457 GCA_964346195.1 uncultured Pirellulales bacterium | reverse complement strand
ACCTCGGCCACCAGCTTGACGGAGACCTTCACGCCCGGATTGCTGCACTTGAGATCGTAGATAAGCTGGGCCAAGTCCTCGATGGAATAGATATCATGGTGCGGCGGTGGCGAAATCAGGGTCACTCCCGGCGTCGAGTATCGCAGTTGTGCGATCTCAGCGGTGACCTTGTGCCCGGGCAACTGGCCGCCTTCGCCGGGCTTGGCGCCCTGTGCGATCTTGATTTGCAGTTCCTTCGCGTGGGCCAGATAGTTGATGGTCACGCCGAACCGCGCGCTGGCGACCTGCTTGATGGCGCAGTTCTTCGAATCGCCGTTTGGCCCCGGAACGTATCGGCCGGGGTCCTCACCGCCCTCGCCCGTATTGCTCATGCCGCCGATCCGGTTCATGGCGACGGCCAGGCACTCGTGGGCCTCCTTGCTGATCGAGCCGTGGCTCATCGCGCCCGTACAGAACCGCGTGACAATCTCACCGGCAGGCTCGACTTCCTCCAAAGGCACGGCCTGTCCGGGCACGAATTCGAACAAGCCCCTGAGCGTGCAGAGCGCCTTGGACTGGTCGTTGATGGCCCGGGCATAAGCCAGATAGGCATCGTGGTCGTCGTTCCGGACGGCGTGCTGCAGTTTCGCGACGGTCGTCGGGTTCCACAGATGCCGCTCGCCCGCATGCCGGAAATGGTATTCGCCGCCGAAGTCCAAGTCCATCGCGCCCGCGGGCTGCGGCCCGAAGGCACAACGATGCCGTTCGAGCGTCTCCTCGGCAATCTCCTGGAGCCCGATGCCGCGAATCCGCGAGCTGGTGCCGGCAAAGTACTTCTCCACCACCTCGTGATCCAGTCCGATGGCCTCGAAGAACTGGGCCCCGCAGTAGCTGCGCAGGGTCGAGATGCCCATCTTGCTCATGGTCTTGAGGATGCCCTTCTTGACCGCGGCGATGTAGTTGTCCGCGATCTGTACGGGCTCCATCTCGGCCCCGAGCTCACCCTGGTGGTTCAACTCGTCGAGCGACTCGAACGCCATGTAGGGATTGACGCCGTTGGCCCCGTAGCCGCACAGCAGGCAAAAGTGCATTACCTCGCGCGGCGCGCCGCTCTCGACGATCAGACCCGCCTCATGCCGCAGACCCTTGTCGAGCAGCGCGTGGTGGACGGCCGCCGTGGCCAGCAGCGATGGAATCGGCGCTTTCGACTCGGAAATGTCGCGGTCGCTGATAATCACCAGCGAGGCGCCCTCTCTGATCGCCTTCTCGACCGAGGCGATCAGCACGTCCAAGCCGCGACGCAAAGCCTCGGCCGGAGTCGTGGCGAGGGCATCTTGCCTTTGTAGGTCGTGCGTCCCCGCACGACTCTTGGCGAGCGAGGACGCTCGCCCTACAGCGTCGAACAGGGCCGGCACCGTGACCACACGGAAATCAGCGCGCCGCACGGACCGCAGCCGCTCCAGATCCTCGTTGGTCAGGATCGGGTGCGGCAGCTTGAGCTGCCGGCAATGACCAGGTGTCTCATCGAGGAGATTCTGCTTCTTGCCGGTGAACGCCATCAGGCTCATGACAAGCCCCTCGCGCAGCGGGTCGATGGCCGGGTTCGTCACCTGGGCGAAGAGCTGCTTGAAATAGTTGAACAGCAGCTTCGACCGCTCGGAGAGTACCGCCAGCGGCGTGTCGTTGCCCATCGAGCCGACGGGCTCCTGGCCGTGGACCGCCATGGGCGTCAGAATCATCTTGAGCTCTTCGCGCGTATAGCCAAAGGCCCGGAGGCGCTGGGCGATGGTCTGCGGGTCGCTCTTGACGAGCTTCGGCGCGTCGAACAGCCCGCGCAACTCGATGCGATTCTCGTCGAGCCAGCGGCGATAGGGCTTCTGCCGAGCGATTTTGCTCTTGATCTCGTTGTCGGAAATGATGCGGCCCTCAACGGTGTCCACGAGGAACATACGTCCCGGCCGCAGCCGGCCTTTGAGGCGAATCTTCTCGGGCGGGAACTCAACGACGCCCGCCTCGCTGCCGATGATGGCCTGGCCGTCGGTCGTCACCAGGTACCGACACGGCCGCAAGCCGTTGCGGTCGAGCGTGCCGCCGATGAGACGGCCGTCGGTGAAGACCATCGCCGCCGGGCCGTCCCAGGGCTCCATGAGGGACGAATGGTATTCATAGAACGCCCGCTTGTCGGTGCTGATGTGATACTTGGCCCCGAACGCCTCGGGGATCATCATCATCATCGCATGAGGCATGCTCCGCCCAGCCCGCACCAGCAACTCCAGGGTATTATCGAAGCAAGCCGAGTCGCTGCCCCCCGGCGTCAGGACCGGGAACAGATCGCGAATATCGTCGCTCGTGGCTTGTCGCTCGTCGCGCGTCGCCGTTCGGGTGGCAGCGTCAAGCGCAGCTTGGCGATGGTACGGCGCGCCAATGAGGGGACCATCGCCAAGCCCTTCGGCCTTGACGCTGCCACCCGCCGGCTCACGGGTCACGAGCGACCGGTCACGCGGCCGCACGTCGTCGAGGAGCGGGCTGGCCATCTTCGGCTCGCGGGCCCGCATGGAATTGCGGTTGCCGCTGAGCGTGTTGATCTCGCCATTGTGGGCGATGCATCGGAACGGCTGGGCCAGCCGCCAGTTGGGAAAGGTATTCGTGCTGTACCGCTGGTGTACGATGGCCAGGGCGGACTTGACCCGCTCGTCGGCAAGGTCCGGGTAATACGCGAACAACTGCCAGGCCATGAACATGCCCTTGTAGCAGATGGTCCGGCACGACAGACTCGCCACGTAGAAATCCTCCGCCTCCTCGCCGAGGCGCTCGTTGACGAGCCGCTCCGCCCGCTTGCGGGCCAGGTAGAGCCGTCGCTCGAATTCCTCCGTGGCGAGGGCATCTTGCCCTTGCTCTTGTGTCGAGGGCGTGGGTTCCCAAACGCGATATCTCGCGTTTGGCGTGCCCGTCCCGCCCTCGAACCGTGAGCCGACCGCCCGTGACAGAGATACGCTCTCGCCACGCAGGTCCTCCACGAAGACCTGTCTGATGGAAGGCTCCGCCGCCAACGCAATCTTGCCCAGACAGCCGCTCGACACGGGGACATCGCGCCATCCCAACGTCTTCATCCCGTAATAGGCGATGGCCTCTTCCAGAATGCGGTCGCACTTGGCTCGCAGCTCGGGCTCTTTCGAACCAAAGATCATCCCCACGCCATACTTGAACGGCTCGGGCAGTGAGAAGCCCAACTCGTCGCATTCCGTCGCGAAGAACTCATGCGGGATTTGGAACAGGATGCCCGCCCCGTCGCCGGTGGTCTCGTCGGCCCCGGCCGCCCCGCGGTGCGTCAGGTTGATGAGAATCTGCTTGCCGTACGAGAGGATGGAGTGGTCCCGCGTGCCGTTGATATTGACCACGGCCCCAATCCCGCAGGCATCGTGCTCGTACCGCGTCTCGTACAGACCCTGATTGTGCAATCGTAAACCCATCAGATTCC
>CAYFUB010000266.1:0-2760 GCA_964346195.1 uncultured Pirellulales bacterium | reverse complement strand
CTGTGGAACTTCTCGTCGTGCCGGAACAACACCGTTTCCTGGCCCGTCTGCACCTGGGTATCCCCATTGCCGAACGCGATTTTTCGCATCGGGGGCGCCGCGGCGGCGGCGAGCTTTTGCTTCGCCTCCTCCGAGACCTCGGGACACGCCTCCAGCTTGGCCCGTTTCTGGGCAAGCTGCATGGCAAAAGCCAGACACGTGGGCATGCCGCACTTCTTGCAGTTCGTCTTGGGAAGCAGTTTGAAAATGTCCAATCCTGTCAAAGCCATAACGTCCTCTTGTCACAGTTTGAGGTTTGAAGTGCGAAGTTTGAAGTCGGCTTCCAACTTCAAACTTGAAACTTCACACTTGCTCTTAGAACATCGGATCCATTGTCAGCACGGGATGTCCCGCATTCGTAATGAACTCCAGGACCTCTTCTTCCGTCGTGGCGCCCGTCTCGTCGGCGATTCTCACCAGGAACTCTTCGCCGCCCAATCCAAGCTCCTCCGCCCTCTTGACGAAGGTTTCGCGAATCTCCTGCTTGAGCACGGTGGGCATCCAGACGATGCGCTGGATCCCGCCCTCGGCGGCGATGAACTTCTTCGAGCAGATGTAGTGCTTGGAGTGGCCGATGAAGCCCGGGACCTGCTGGCCGCCACCGACGGTGCCGGCGAGCGTGGAGAACTTCATGCCGCTCGGCGTCATCTCGGTGAACTCCCGATTGACGATCATGATCCCGCCGGTCATCGGCAGGATCGCGGCGATGCACTCGAAGCACCCGCACGAGGTCATCGGATCGACGATCATGCTGTACTGACTCATCCGCTCGATCTTGCCGCCGCTGGAGGAAACGACAAAGGCGTTGATCTTGTCCCACTGGCCGATCGTCGGCTCCAGGCAGGGGCCCTTGGGAATCGGCTGGTTCGGGCCCGTCGGCGTGATCTCGTAGGCGGCCCGGCAATCGAGCCAGCTATAGGCGCCGCACAAGCCGGGCCTCTCGGGCGAGACCACGCACACGTGGCTCGGCGCGAAGCTCTGGCACAGCAGGCACGAATAGAACGTCTCGACGTCCTCGTCCTTCATGCCGGCCAGCCGGGCGTCGCGGTCGGCGTACACGGCCTGCGCCTGCTTTCGCAAGGCGAGCACTTTCTCCTCTGTCGTATAGATCTTTACCTGGACCTTGTCCAGAATATTCGAATACTCGTCGTGATACTTCGCGTGCAGGAGCTTGCCGATGTGTTCCAACTTGAAGCCCGCCCCGGCGGCGCCTTTGCTGATGCGCAACCAGTTGATGTCGCGCTGGCCCATATGCCAGATGCCCTGGGCCTCGTTGATGAACGTGTGGATTTGCCGCTCCAGCACGGGCTCGAAATCGGCCTGCATCTTTCTTCCCGCCACCTCGACCACGATGCCCAGCGGCAACTGCCCGCCGGGCTCGACCGTGTCGCTGTCCGGGCCCTCCAGCTCGACGCGTCCGTCCTCGACCTCGTCGAGCTCGCGCATGTACAGCCACTCGAAGGCCGGGGTCCTCTGCCCGCCGAATTCGCAGTGCATGTCCTCCTTGCGGATCCGCTCACCCTCGAAGGCGGGACTGACGGGCACAGGGATCGGAATCTCCGTCACCTTGACCTTCAGGCCGCGAACCTCGACGGCCTTCTCCACGATCCTGGCGTGCGGAATCCGTGATACGACGTGCTCGTACGTGCAAATCCCGGTGGGCAGAATCTCCGGGATGTCGCTGTCGGCGATGACCGGGAACCCGTAGTTGATGGCCCCGGCCGCCGTGGCGTACCACTCGTCCGTCACCTTGCCCAACGGCATGACGAAGGCAAAGATGCGGTTCTTGTTATAAAGCAGATTGCGCCGGAAATCGCCCGCCTGGACGCCGCCGAAGCTCAGGGCCGCCCGGCTGGCAAACCCGAGCGAGTAGATCGCGGCGGTAATCTCGTGGCCGAAGGGCACCAGACGTGTCTCCCAGCCCAACTGTACGCCGCCCTCCACGAGCTGTTCGGCGAAGCTGGTCCCGTTGTTGTGCGCGCACATGAAGACGTAGAGGCTGCGCTCCTGCAGCTTGCGGGCGATGGTCACGGCGGTCTCGACGTCCGGCGCGGCGCCAACCACGGCCGCAAAACCGGGGGCCGTGCCATCGACAAACTGTATCCCGCGCTCGCGCAGAATCACATCGTCGGCCGCTCCCAGCCAGATATCCTGTACGGGGTCCGGTCCAATCAGGTACTTGCACGCCTCGATGACCTCCTCGGCGAACAGGGTCGCCATGCCGGCATCGAGGGCTGGACCCAGGTATGGCGTCCAGAAATCTTCATCGACCAGCGGCGGCAGCAGTCCCCTGACCTCTTCCATGACCGCTTCGAGATCGGCCAACGTCTCCACCGTCCGGCCGGTCATGGAATAAATGATGGGCAAATAGTAGCCCGTGTTGGGGAATTCGACTGTCGAGTCCCGGCCCTTGGCCTCAATCGCCCGGGTCAGAAAATCTTCCGCCTGCTTGGCGATCTTATATGCCCCGCGTATCGCCGAGGATGCAATCAGCTTCGACATTCACCAAACCTTTCTTCCGTAGCATGGGCGTCTCGCCCATGAATTCCGAATCACGGGCAAGATGGGTTCCCAAACGCGACTTTTCGCGTTTGGGGTCCCCTGCCCGTGCTACTGCGCCGTCCACTCTAATATGGTGGTCAGCGTGGCTGTTTGGAGTTCCGCGTTTACGCGGTCTTGAGCCGCCTGAAGGCGGAACTCCGAACGAGCTCTACCCACAAT
>CAYFUB010000265.1:0-11867 GCA_964346195.1 uncultured Pirellulales bacterium | reverse complement strand
GAGAGCCGGACAATGAGACTCGCAGTCATCACCCCCATGCGACTCCTTTTGCTGGTGCTCCCGTGTGCCGCCGCTGCTCCCGGGCTCGCGGCCGAGACGCGGAGGCCTAACGTCGTCTTTATCCTCGTAGACGACCAGGGCTACTATGACCTGGGCTGCTACGGCGCGACGGAATTTGCCACGCCGCGCATCGATGCACTGGCGGCCCGAGGCGTGCGCTTCACCGACTACTATGCCGCAGCGCCGATTTGCAGTCCTTCCCGTGCGGGTCTGCTCACCGGCTGCTATCCACGCCGTGTCGGCCTGGAGACCTGGGTGCAGCGCGCGGATTCGAGACGCGGCATCCATCCCGAGGAGTTGACCATTGCCGAGTTGCTGCGAGGGAACGGCTACTCGACCGCTTGCATCGGCAAGTGGCATCTTGGTTTCGCGCCGCCGTTTCTCCCACAGGCGCAGGGCTTCGAGTACGCCTTCGGTCTGTTGCACAATCTCGACCCGGTCGAGACCGTCTATTTCCAGGACCAGGGCGGCGTGCCATTACTCCGCAACGGCCAGGTTGTCAAGCGCCCCGTCGATCCCGCCGAACTCACGAAGACCTATACCGACGAGGCCATCACATTCATCGAGAAGAACCGCCATCGCCCGTTTTTTCTCTATCTGGCGCACACGATGCTGCATGAGCCGCTGGGCGTGGGCCCTGAATTCAAGGGCAAGTCGCGGTTCGGCGCCTACGGCGATGCGATTCAGGAACTCGACTTCCACGTCGGCCGCCTGCTGGACGCGCTGGAACGGCTGGGTCTCGCCGACAGTACCGTGGTCGTTTACACCTCCGACAACGGACGCGGCCCCGGACGCAACGCCTCCCAGCCGCTGCGCGGAAACAAGCTCACGACCTATGAAGCCGGCATCCGCGTGCCGTGCATCGTGGCGGGGCCGGGCGTGCGCCAAGGCCACGTATCGTCCGCCGTCGTGAATGCGATGGACTGGTATCCGACCCTTGCCACCTTCGCCGGCGTAAGAGTGCCCGAGGGGCGCGTGCTGGACGGCCGCGACCTCAGTCCCCTGCTGGCGGGTAAAACGGACACGGTGCCCTCTGCGAAAGCCGGGCAATCGCTCAATGCCACCTTGCCACTGCGTCGCCCGTGGCATCCTCCCCGCGAGTGGGCCGACCTGTTCTCGCAGGACGAATACCTGAACACCTTCTTCTATCACGGCAGCGAAGGGCAACTGGCCGCCGTGCGCTCCGGCCGGTGGAAGCTCTCACTCAGTCCCGCGCTCCAACTGTTCGATCTCGGAGCCGACCCCGGCGAAGCGCAGCCCCTCCGCAATCCCGCAATCGAGCGCAAACTCCGTGGCATGGCCGTCCTGTTCCAGGAAGAGATGAGCCGCGACGCCCGACCGGCAGGACACGCCCCGACCAACCGTTGACGTAGGCAAGAGGGGACATTCCACTCTTCGGCATTCTCTTGGGAGAGCCGGGCCGTCCTATCGTCCAAAACAAAGCCAGTCTGACCGAATGGTTAGAACTGCTTCAGGAAGCGCAGGTCGTTCTCGGTGAACCAGCGGATGTCGGGGATTTCGTACTTGCGCATGGCGAGGCGCTCGATGCCGAAGCCGAAGGCCCAGCCGGTCTATTTTTCGCTGTCGATGCCGACGGCGTCGAAGACGTTGGGGTCCACCATGCCGCAGCCGCCCATCTCGACCCAGCGCTGCTCGCCGCTCTTGTCGGCCAGGAGCAGGTCCACCTCGGCGCTGGGCTCGGTGAATGGGAAGAAGCTCGGCCAAACGCGCCCGAGTCCGCGACCGCAAGGGCCATGGACTGGCCGGCGAATTCGCCTACCTGAACTTCCTCGACGAAATCGACCGGTAGGATGGGCTTTGGCCCATGCGGATTGATGCGTTGCGAAGAGACTGCCCCTATTTGGCTGATTGACACTGCCCTGCCGGTTGGAGTATAATACGTGAAGAATCGAGATGACGGCCACTGAGAGAAATCAGGGGACGCCCAGGAGAAAAGCCTTAGAGACACTAATGGTATCATTGAGGGACAACCCGATGAAGACCGTCATTTTCAGCCTATTGGCAGTGACACTTCTGCTCTTCTGTTCGTCACGATGCAACGGAGAGGAGCACGGCGGTAACTCTGAATCATCGGCGCAGCAAAGGAGCTTCCGCTCGCAACCTGAGGAACCCACCGACCCCCAAGCGATTAGAGAGATTCTGCAGCGGTATTTGAGTGCGCAGAACGCACCGCACAGCTTGGAGTTCTACACTGTGCAGCATCAGGGAGACCCCATCCTGCCGTACATAATTGAAGCGGCCGCAGCCGACCACGGCGAAGACCTGCGCGTCTACGGTCTCCTGAGCAATGTGCTGCGCATGCTCAGCGAAGATGCGCGGCGGGAAGCAGCACCCAGGCTGCTCGAACTGCTCACTGACGAAGACGCTTCGATCTATCGGGCAGATGGCGTCCTAACCATGATTGCGAGCTTGGGGAAACCAGGGCTTGTCATTGAATCGGAGCTCATTGAGTTTCGACAGAAACGACCGGACCTGGACCTTAGCGCCGATTATGCCCTTATTGGCATTGGATCAACTCTAAGCGGAAGCATCTATGCCAAGAGACTCGCTGAGAAGCCCGGTGAGTCGTTGCTCAATTCCATGGCGACCCGGGGCGCCCAGGCGCGGGACGCCGGACCCGAGGTTGTGAAACTGCTGGACCATCCTAACTGGGACCTTCGTCTGGCTGCCGCCAGGACGCTGGGGCGCATCGGCTATACCGAAGCCATTCCGGCCCTGACCGCATTATTAAACGAGCCAACGGATGTTCGGATCAACCGAGTGGCGGCCGAATCACTCGGTCGGTTGGGAGACCCCTCGGCGGTGGAGGCTCTGAGGCAGACGGCGGTAAATCATTGGCACCCGACCGTGCGCGATGAGGCACAGAGCGCGCTGGAGCATATTGTCGAAACGAAACCGTATGAATCCAACTCCGAGGGACGCGACCCCTTCTTGCAGTATTTCGACACCATTTATTGGGGCATCAAGTCGTCGGCGGCAAGCAAGCCTGAATTCCTCCAGGAACCACCCGAATCCAAACTGTACAAATCAGCCGCGCCAGAGATGATGCGGGAACTGTCCTACGAAAGTGAGGTCATCGGCATCGGCCCTGACGATGAGGAAGAGCGAAGAGCGGCGAGAGAACGAGGCGCCACCATCGTCGTCCGCGACGACGGCCTGGTTGAATATCGAACACCTGTTCAACAGGTCCCAGATGTCGCTCTGCGGGTAGAGAACGGCTGGCTGGTGGGTAGCGACCGGGGAGAATGGGGAGGCGAGCTTGTGTTCGTCGCCGACGACGGACAGCGGACATACGTGCTCAAGGAGAATGTGAACGATCTATTCAAGCTGGGACGGAAATACCTCGCGGTCACGGGCCTTTCGCATCTGAACACCAATAGAGGCCTTGTCTACGAAGTCAAATTGGTCGAGAGCGGACGGTGGTTTTGCGAACTCTGGCGCGCCCTGCCCGGCGCGCCGAGGTCATGTGGAAAACTCCCGTCCGGCGACGTCTTCATAGGCACCGGTGGAGGAGGAAATATCATTCTCGCCCAAGACGGCACGTTCACGATGGCCTCCCCTGAACCAGGGACAAGTCCCTAGTTTACGACGATTCTGCGGCTCGCGTTCCACGACGATTTTGTCGTTCCTGTGGAGACAGTCTGGTAGGATCGGCTCTGGCTCATGCGGCATCGATTTCGTTCATAGCCTATTCATAGCCAGCCAGTTCCGCGGAATCGTCCTGGACGGTCTCCCGGCTGATGCGTCGCAAAGAGACAGTATGGGCTGAAGCCCACGCTACCTCTGCCCAGCAGGAATGCAGAGAGATTGTCAGAATTGGCTGAGGAAGCGCAGGTCGTTTTCGGTGAGCAGGCGGATGTCGGTGATTTCGTACTTGCGCATGGCCAGGCGCTCGATGCCGAAGCCGAAGGCCCAACCGGTGTACTTTTCGCTGTCGATGCCGACGGCGTCGAAGACGTTCGGGTCCACCATGCCGCAGCCGCCCATCTCGACCCAGTTCTCCCTGCCCGCCTTGTCGGCCAAGAGCAGGTCCCCCTCGGCGCTGGGCTCGGTGAATGGGAAGAAGCTCGGGCGGAACCGCCATTGCGTCTCGGCACCGAAGAAGACGTGGATGAACTGCTCGATGGTAGTCTTCATGTCCACCATCGTGACGCCCTCATCGACCACGAGGGCTTCGAGTTGATGAAACATGTACATGTGGGTCGCGTCGACGGTGTCGGGGCGGTAGACCCGGCCCGGGGCGACGACGCGAATCGGTGGCTTCTTGTGTTCCATCACCCGGATCTGGATCGTCGAGGTCTGGCTGCGAAGCAGGATGTTGTCCTCGATGTAGAAGTTGTCCATCGGGTCCCGCGCCGGGTGCTCGGGCGGAATGTTCAGGGCAATGAAGTTGTGCCACTCGTCCTCGACCTCGGGGCCATAGGCGACGCCGAAGCCCATGCGGCCGAAGATATCGAGCAGCTCGTTGATGGTCTGCGTGATGACGTGCGGCTTGCCGATCTGAACCGGGAGTCCCGGCAACGTGATGTCGATCAACTCGCGTTTTTGCTTTTGCGAGTCCTCCAGGGCCTTCTTGCGGGCCTCGAACGCCGCCGTCACCTCGTTCTTGGCCTGGTTCGCCAGTTGTCCGCCCCGGGGCTTCTGGTCGCGCGGAAGCCGGCCGACCTCGCTCAGCAGTTGCATGATCAGGCCCTTGCGGCCCAGGTACTTGATGCGGAACTCCTCGAGGGCCTTGAGATCGCGGACCTGTTCCAGCTCGGCGAGGGCCTGATTGCCAATTTGTTCGAACCGCTCCAGCATCATCAGAACCACTCAGGCGAGAGCCGCTTTGGCTTCCTGCACGATCGCGTCGAACCCTTGGGGGTCGGCGATGGCGATCTCGCTGAGCATCTTCCGGTTCAGGCCGATATCGGCCTTCTTGCAGCCGTTGATCACCTGGCTGTAGCGCAGCCCCCGTTCCCGGCAGGCGGCGTTCAGGCGCACAATCCACAGGCTTCGCAATTGGCTTTTCCGTTGCTTGCGGCCGGCACGCGCGTTGACTTCGGCCCGCCGGACGGCCTCGGCGCCCAAACGGAAGAGATGGCCCGGGCCGCCCCGACGGCCCTTCGCGGCCTTGAGAACCCGTCTCCTGCCCTGGCGTCGGGCCCAACCTTTTCTTACTCGCGGCATGTCAGCTTTCCTTCAAATCACCAAAAATCCCGGCTTGCTGCGGCAGCTGATCGATGCCGAGAAGCAAGCGATAAACATTTCCACTCTCACCCTTCCACGGAGGAGCAGGCCGTTAACCGGCGTTCAGCGCGTTCACCATCTTCCTGGTTATCGTGTTGCTGCCCACCACGACCGAGCGCCGGATCCGCCGGCGGCGCTTCGCATTCTTGACGCTCATCAGGTGGCTGGCGCCCGCCCTGCGATGCTTGATCTTGCGGTTGGCGGTGACCTTGACTCTCTTGGCCAGCCCCTTATGCGTTTTCTGTTTAGGCATACGTTACCTCACGCGGTACCTCGTCGTTCACGTCGCACGGGTAAAATTTGCAGGATACCCGTTACGACCGGTGAGGTCAAGCCCCGTCGGAAAATTTCGCACATCGGGTAGCCCTGTGGTCGTTTTGGGGACGAAAAGAACACCCTTGGTCTCCCCCGGCGCCCGGAGAGAGTTCTACTGCCGGCCTCATCCCGCCGACTGCGTTACTTCGGCACCAGCAGCAGGGTCATGCGGCGCCCGGTCAACGCGGACGGACGCTCCACTTTGGCCAGGTCCTGGAGGTTGTCCATGATCTGGCTGAGCATGTCGTACCCTTGTTCCTTGTGCAGCATCTGCCGGCCGCGGAAAAAGACGGAAAATTGCACCCGGTGTCCTCTTTCCAGGAACTCGCGGGCGTGCCTGACCTTGGTCTCCATGTCGTGCTTGTCGGTCTCGGGCCGGAGCCGGATCTCCTTGAGCGTTGCCGCGTGGTGCTGGGTCTTCTTGTGCGCCTCGCGAACGCGCCTCTTTTGCTGGTACAGCCATTTGCCATAGTCCATGATGCGGCAAACGGGCGGCTCGCTGTTCGGTGCGACCTCGACGAGGTCCAGACCGGCTTCCTGGGCTCTGGCGAGCGCCTCCTCTTTGGTGACAATGCCGACTTGATTGTTTTCTTCATCGACCAGCCGAACGTTCTCGGCCCGGATCCCCCCATTGATACGCAGACCTCGTTTCACTTTTTCTGACCACCTTACCTTTCTTCAAAGAACCATCAAATGTCGTCAAACGCTCGACTCTCACGGGCCAATCTATCACATTTTTCATCGCCTGCGGTACATCAAAATGCCACATCTGTGGCTTTATCGGCTATTTTCTGCATCGCCATTGCCAGGAACTGCTCGACCAGAACCGTCCGACTTTCCTGGCTGCCCCGGATTCTCACGTTGACCGCACCGGATTCCGCCTCCCTCGGCCCCACGACCAACATGTACGGGATCTTCTCGCCGTGGGATTTGGCGATCTTGGCGCCGACCTTCTCGTCCGATAAATCGACCCCGCAACGCAGTCCGGCGGCGCTGAGCCTTCGCTGCACGGTCGCGGCATATTCATTGGACTTTTCACTGATGGTCAGCACCCTGGCCTGCTCGGGCGCCAGCCATAGGGGCAGCGCCCCGGCATATTGCTCGATCAGGATGCCCATGAAGCGTTCCATCGAGCCGAGGACGGCCCGATGAATCATCACGGGTGTTTTCTCGGTATTGTCCTCATCGACGTAGGTCAATTCGAAGCGCTGCGGCATCGAGAAGTCAAGCTGGATCGTGCCGAGCTGCCAGGAGCGTTTGAGGCAATCCTTGACATGGAAATCGATCTTCGGGCCGTAGAACGCGCCGTCGCCCTCGTTGATCTTGAACGCGATCTGCTGGTGCTGCAGGGCCGCCTTCAGGGCGTCGGTGGCGGTCTCCCAGATCTCGTCCGAGCCGATGTGCTTCTCGGGCTTGGTGGACAACTCGACGGCGAAGTCCTCGAACCCGAAGGCCCGGTACGTCTCGAAGATGAGATCGATAACGCCGACGATTTCGGCCTCGATCTGCGCGGGCGTGCAGTAGATGTGCGCATCGTCCTGGGTGAACTGCCGGACGCGAAACAGGCCGTGCATCACGCCGCTGGCCTCGTGCCGGTGCACCATGCCGAACTCGGCCATGCGCAGGGGCAGCTCGCGATACGAGTGCTTCGTGGTCCTGTAGAGCAGGCAGCCGCCGGGGCAGTTCATCGGCTTGACGGCATAACCGACCCCGTCGATCTCGCAGAAGTACATATTCTCCTTGTAGTTGTCCCAGTGCCCGCTGCGGTGCCAGAGCTCTTCGTTGAGGATGACCGGGGTCCGGACCTCCTTGTACCCGTACTTGCGGTTCAGTTGCCGCGTGAAGTCGACAATCTCGTTCCAGACGACCATGCCCTTGGGATGCATGAAAGCGAAACCGGGGCCCATCTCGCTGAAGCTGAACAGGTCGAGCTGCCGCCCGAGCACGCGGTGATCGCGCCTCTTCGCCTCTTCCAGCCGGTGCAGGTATTCATCGAGCTCTTTCTTCGTAGGCCAGGAGGTGCCGTAAACCCGCTGGAGCATCTTCTGGGTGGGGTCGCCATGCCAGTACGCGCCGGCGACCGACATGACTTTGAAGCTGCCCACCCGGCCGGTGCTGGGCACGTGCGGGCCCCGGCACAGGTCTTCGAAACCGTCACCGTGAGAGTAGAAGCTGACGACCTCGTTATCGACCCGCTCGATGTTATCGACTTTGTACTTGTTGCCTTTGACCTTCTCCAGTGCCTGCCGGCGTGGCATTTCCGCGCGGACGATCGGCTTGTCGGCCGCCACGATCTCCTGCATCCGGGCCTCGATCCGGGGAAAATCGTCCGGACGGATCGGGGTATCAAGGTCGATATCGTAGTAGAAACCGTCCTCGACGGTCGGACCATAGACCAGCTTGGCCTCGGGCCAGACGCTGCAGATCGCCTCGGCCATGACGTGCGCGCAACTGTGGCGCATGACCTCGAGGCCCTCTTTGTCTCGGGGCGTGACGATTTCGACGCCCGGACTATCCATGATGGGCGTGGCCAGATCGACCAACTGACCATCGATCCTGGCGGCCACCGCGGCCTTGGCCAGCCCGGGGCCGATCTTCTCTGCGACCTGCTTTGCCGTTGCGCCGTCAGCAATCTCCAGTGCACTGCCGTCGGGAAGCGTGATTTTTGCCATATGTTCTTCCAATTTCGCACGTTTCCACAGTGTTTTTTCGACTATACCTGACCCGCCACCATTGTCAAGTATCGTCCTGATTGGCGGATCGGTGCAGGAAATGGTTGATATCCATCGGTAAATGCTACGTGTACAGGCTGCGGCTGTGCGGTCGATCGGGACGGCCGTAACAATCGGTGGGCAAAAGGTCTATGGGTGCGCGGCCGGCAGATTGACTTGACACGGCGGCTCTTGCCGATTTAGCTGTTGTTATGGGACGGCCAACTTGGTATAATAATCCCGTTGGAGCGTGTGGGTGCCGTATGTATGGAGGGAAACCGAATGAACGCCAGTTTGGTGCTTCTCAGGAAGAACGGGGCCTGTAGAGATTTCCCTCTGTCCCGCGGCGTGACAACTGTCGGCCGACGGGGGGATTGCGATCTGCGAATCCCGTTGCTGGTCGTATCGCGCAAGCATTGCCAACTTAGTCAGAATGAGGCGACCGTCAAGCTGCGCGATCTCGGCTCGCGCGGGGGCACCTTCGTTAACGGCAAACGCGTGAACGAGGACAAGGAAGTCCCGGTCAGAGCCGGGGATTACATTCGCATCGGTCCCTTGACGTTCGTTTGCCGGATCAACGGCCAGCCCGAAAAAATCGTCCCACCTAGCAAGGGCGCCCCCCCAAAGCCGAAACCACAGCCGAAACCTCAGAAGGCTGCCGTTAATCTGGCGGAGGCCG
The DNA here is from genome assembly GCA_964346195.1 of uncultured Pirellulales bacterium. Lineage (GTDB taxonomy): Bacteria > Planctomycetota > Phycisphaerae > Sedimentisphaerales > Anaerobacaceae > PLanc-01. Next base: position 2,852 of record CAYFUB010000265.1, on the reverse strand, counting down.
ACGATGACCTGGCGGATCTCGACGTGTCCGGCAGCTTCATCAATCTGGACGAGTCGGATTCCGACCTGGAAGACCTCAAGAACCTTTGACCGGGGCCAGTTTCTCAGGCTGGGCCTCGGTGCAGAGCGCTGCTGTGCCTCGGGGCGCGGTCGAGACCCGCGGCAGCGACGGGAAGGCGCCTCTCATTCGCAGGCAGATTGCGGAGTTGAAAATATGCCCTTGCCGATTCCTGCGGAAGCTGGTATCATATCAGGCACGATAGCCAGATACACGATTTGAGAGGCAGGAGAGGTCCCGTGCAGACGCCGGATTTCATCGCAGCTTCAGTGGCCCCGCTTGTCCATGCCCTTTCGGGTGTGATCGATGCCGCGTTGGCCGCCGAGCTGCCGTTCAATCCCGTCCGGCTGATATTCCTCGTCGCGTGGTTTTACCTGTGCGTGTATTTTGTGCAGCGCGCGCACTTCAGTCCGCTGGTGCCCAAGGACTATAAAGCGTATGCCAATATGGTCACGCTTTTCACCGGGCCGTTCCTTTTGCTGGTGCTCTTTGTCCTCGATACGGCCAGGAAAACCAGGGAGACGAGGGAAAGCTTCTTCGACGTCCTGCGCGAGCAGATTCGCAAGGCCCTGATGGCCATTCACTCGGGACGGTCCGAGTCCGAGGAGGACGACTCGGCCCTTCACCTGCTCGATTCGTCCGGTCGCAGCATCGACGAGATTTACGGGCATGGAGACGCCAAACGGGAGGAGGCACAGGTCCTCGCCCTGACCGAAGCCACCATCGCCGATGCGCTCGACCGCCGGGCCAGCGATCTGCTGATCGATCCGAAGAACGAGTCCACGTACACCGTCCGGCTGCGTATCGATGGGGTCCTCCGGATTGTCAAGGAGCTGGACGCGGAGACCTCGCGCGCGGTCATCAACAGCGTTAAGGCGGTGGCCGGGATGGACATCTCCGAGCGCAGAAGGCCCCAGGATGGCGGCTTCATGGCCAAGAAGGGGACCTCCACGGCGTCCTTCCGCGTCGCCAGTGCCGGCGTCCTGCACGGCGAGAAACTCTCCATCCGTGTCCTGAACAAGGACGCTGGCTCGTTCACCTTCGCCGACGTGGGCTTTTCCGAGAAGCAATGCCGCATCATTCAGAACGAAATCAAGAAGCCAAACGGCATGATTCTCGTTTGCGGGCCCACCGGCAGCGGCAAGACCACCACGTTGTACGCCATGCTCAATGAAATCGACCGCTTCACCCGCAACGTCATCACCGTCGAAGACCCCATCGAGGCGGTGCTGCCGGAAGCCAGCCAGATCGAAATCAACCCGAAGGCTGAAATCACGTTCGCCAAGACGCTCCGCAGTGTCCTCAGGCAGGACCCGGACGTGATCTGCGTCGGCGAGATTCGCGACGAGGAGACAGCCGAGATCGCCCTGCGGGCCGCCCAGACCGGCCATCTCGTAATGGCCACGATTCACTGCGACAGCAATGCCACGGCCATCATCCGCCTTCTGGACCTGGACGTCTCCCCCCTGCTGATGTCGGCCGGTCTGAATCTCGTCCTCTCGCAACGGCTCCTCCGCTGTCTGTGCGAGCACTGCAAGAGACCCGCAGAACTGAGCGACAGCCAGATCAACGGGTTCAAGCGAAAAGGCATCGACCATTCGAAGATATTCGAACCGGTCGGCTGCCGACATTGCGAGAAGACGGGGTACTTTGGTCGAACGGCGATCTGCGACCTGATGCTCGTGGACGACGCCCTGAAAGCGGAGATTGCCAAGAGCGATTCGCTGATCGCCAGATTGAGGACGGAAGGCAGCCAGAAAGGCATTTCGGGCCTGCGCAAGGCGGGACTGAGAAAAGTCGTGGCGGGCCTCACGAGCCTGGAAGAATTCAAGAGGGTCGTGGGATAGAGATATGGTGTTCTGGGTCGCCATCCTGGTAGGCGCGTTATTCGTCTGGCTGGCCGTGCGCATGGGCTTTTACGAGACGTGGGTCCTGCTCTTCAACGTCATCATCTCCATGTATATAGCGATCTTCCTGGCCCCGATCGTCTCGGAGCTTGCCCCCGCGCCGAGCGGCGCATCCTCCTACGGCACCGCACTGAGCATGGTCCTGCTGGCCGGCGGCTGTTTTGCGGTTCTCCACGGGCTGTCGTACGTGTTTCTGACGGGCCAGTTCAGCATTCCCTTCCCGCGCATGCTTGACATCGTGTTCTCAGGCATACTGGGTTTTGTGGCGGGTTTCCTCGTCCTGAGTTTCCTGGCGCTCGTCCTGGCGACGACCCCACTGGCGGACAACAGCGTCGTCGCCGGCATCGGCCTGGGCGGCTCGTCACAGCGAACCAACATCTCCTGCATCGCCCGGTGTTGCGATCTGATCCATTCGTTCGCCGGGCCTGGCGACCGGACCACCCGGGCCGCCGTGCAACAACTTCTCGATTCCGGCAGCCGCCAGTCGGGCGAGGACGGGCCCGCCGACACGAATGAGCCGGTCATGCTGCACCGCCCGGGCGCACCGTCCCGGGAAGGGGACCCCAAACGCGACACATCGCGTTTGGGAACCCAACCCGCCACTCAAAATACGACCCGCCCCGGCCGAAGGACAATCCCCAACGCTTTCCCGGAGTAACGGACCCGCACATGGGCCAATGCCTGGACATGGTGTCTCGGCAAGTGCAAGCACCGATAAAGTCGGCAAGAAAGTCGATTGTGACGCGGTGCGGCCTGGCGATGGCTGCACGGTCATGAGCAGGACCGCGCAGGAGCGGCTCGGCAGCCTCATCGGGCCGTTTTTCCAGACCTTGCGAATGCCCTGTTCCGAGACGGTTTCTTGCTTGACAGCGGGGACACACAAGACTA
>CAYFUB010000264.1:0-23431 GCA_964346195.1 uncultured Pirellulales bacterium | reverse complement strand
CAGGGAGTTTGGCGCTTTGAGGCCACCGGCGGGGAGGATCGTAAGTATGGGTCGGCGGCCAGGACGAGCCGGAATCACACCGCTCGCCCAACACCACCACGCCGGAGGCCCGAAAGCGGTAAACTCCCGCCGCGCCGTGGCGGAAGCGCTCCGTCGCGGAGCGGACCTCCCGGGCGCCAACGCCACCAGGGCCGTAAGGACCGCCACTATATTCCGGGCGCACCCATCTCATCGGGCCCCCCACGATATTGCGATTGAGGCGGCTCAATCAAACCCTGACCAACACCTTCATGACCATATACACGAAGACGGCCGAACCGAGCCCGGCGACAAGGTCGTCCGCCAGGACGCCCCAACCGCCCGGCAGACGCTCCAGTCTCTTTATCGGCCAGGGCTTGGCAATATCAAGAACCCGAAAGACGAAAAAACCGAAGCTCGCCAGCAAAAAGCTCTCCCAGCCGGACGGGTCGCGGGCCACCAGGAGCGGCACGAACAGAAACGTCAGGGCCTGCCCCGCAAATTCGTCCATTACCACCTCGCCGGGATCTTTCTTCCCCGTGGCGGCAATCGACGCCGGCGCATACAGAATGCACGCCACGCACCCGAGCACGAGCATAACCGCCATAACCGCCGTCGCCGCCGGGCCCGGCGCGCAGCAGTACAGGAGCAGACCGAACGCCACCGCCGGCGGCAGCGAGCCCCACGTCCCCGGCGCAACCGGCAGCCAGCCCAAGCCAAAGCATGTTGCGATCCATCGTTTCACAGGAGCAAGACAATAACGAGCCAGGTACACTTCGTCAAAGCTTATCGACTCGCACCGTTCGGCTCACCATGGCAAGCCGGACGAGCCAGGGTTCCTTATAAACCGTACTGTTGGTGATGGGCGGGGTCGATTCGCGCCAGCATCTTGAGGCAGAAGCGGTCGGTCATGCCGGCGATGTAGTCGCAGACCGCACGCGGCAGACCATATTCCGGGACGAAGCCCTGGAAGTAGCCGGGCATCAGGTCCGGCTCGCGGCTCAGCCGCTCGAAGAGCCCCGCCAGCCAGGACCTCACCTTGACCGCCGTCTCCATCAGGATGTCGTGATGATACAGATTGGAGACGAGGAAACTCTCCAGGTCGGCCAGCAGCGCCTCGCTCGTGGCCGAAAGCCCGATCAGATCGTCTTCTTTCCGGCAAGCGTCGTATGCCGTCTCGATGCCGGACTCGGCGATGTTGCTGCGGCTGGCGTCGATGCAGTCGCTGACGAGCCTTTCCGTAACAGCCTTGGCGGTACGGGTCCGGCGGATCGTCCAGTCCTGAATCCGGTCAACGCCCGCCCGTTCGGCCGCCTCCATGTAGATTTGTATATGCTGCATCTGGCTGCCCGCGATCAGCCGGGCGCGCAAGCCGTCCTCCAGGTCATGGCAATCGTACGCGATGCGGTCGGCCACGTCGGCCACCTGGCCTTCCAGCGTGCAGTTGACCTCGCCAAAGTCAGAGGACAGAGGGCCGATGATGGAGGACGGCGATACCTTCTGCCTTTCGCCTCCTGTCTTCAGTCTTGCGTTTTCCGCCCTCCGTTCTCTGTCCTGCGTCTTCCGGAACAGGCCCAGCCGGGTCTCGTACATCAGGTTCAGGCCCATGAACGCCGGGTACGGATGCTCCAGCAGCGTCACGATGCGCAGCGTCTGGGCGTTGTGCTCGAACCCGCCGTGGTCGGCCATCAGCTCATCGAGCACTTCCTCGCCCACGTGCCCGAACGGCGGATGACCCAAATCGTGGGCCAGGCAGATCGCCTCCGTGAGGCTCTCGTTCAATCCCAGCACCTTGGCGATGGTCCGGCCGATCTGAGCGACCTCGATGGTATGGGTCAGCCGGGAGCGGTAGTAGTCGTCGAGGCCGGGCGAGAAGACCTGGGTCTTGCCCTCCAGACGTCGGAAGGCCGAGCTGTGGATGATCCGGTCGCGGTCCCGCTCGAAGTCGGAGCGGTACGGGTGAGGCGGCTCGGCAAAGGCCCGGCCTTTGCTCATGGCCTCGGTGACCGCATAGGAACGAAGACCATCGGACATAAAACTTATTCTGCGTCGCAGGACAGGTCCCATAGGTCCTATGAGCCTCTAACAACACGAAAGCATGACAAAGACTGCTTCCATGTCATGGCGAGCGAAGCGAAGCAATCTCCCATGCCAAGGACTGAGAGGGGCCCGCAAACGTGAGGAATCGCGCTGGGGAACCCAGATTGTTTCGTCGCCGCGCTCCTCGCAACGACATGGTGAACCTTATTCTGTTAGAGGCTCTAATGAATCCTGCAGGTCTTATCCTCTTTTTTCCTTCGCGCACCGCGATTCACAGAGCAGGAAGCCCGTGCTCGGCGCTCACCCGTTTGAGCTCAGCCAACAAATCCAGTAACGATTGACTGATGACGCGCGTGTCGGTGCACACGCACATGAAATTGGTGTCGCCATCCCAGCGCGGCACGACGTGAACGTGCAGGTGGCCGGGCAGTCCGGCCCCCGCGCAGCGGCCGAAGTTCAGGCCCACGTTGAAACCGCAGGGGTTGATCGTCATCGACAGAGCCCGTTGCGATTCTCGAACGAGCTTGACCAGTTCCAGCATCTCCTTGTCGGTCGTCTCATCGAAATCCGCGATGTGCCGGGCCGGCGCGATCAGCAGATGGCCGTTGTTGTAGGGGAACCGATTCAACACCACGAGGCTCTTGCCGGTCCGCCACAGAACCAGGTTTTCCGCATCTTCCTGCGGATGCGCCAGGTCATGGCAGAGGAAACAACCCTCGTTCTTATGAAGCTCGCGAATGTAGGGAATACGCCACGGGGCCCACAGATTCTCACGTTCCAAGATGCCGTAACCTCCCAAATCCCTTACTCATTCCTGCTTGTCATCCTGAGCACGGCGAAGGATCTGGGCAACGGAAGAGACGCACCTATCGGGTGCGCCAGCTTCCTGTTTGCAGGCCAGATGCTTCATTTCGTTCAGCATGACAGTGCGGTCAGTTGTTTTTCGACTGCTCTGGCTCCATCAGTTCCATCGTTAACGTCTGCTCGATCGTGATATGCGGATTCGCCCGCACTCCCATCGGGGGCAACGAGGCTTTCATGCGCATCATGTACTTCTGCTCGCACCGTTCGGTGTGGCCGGCCTCGAGGTTGAACAGTTCCGCGCCGCTGCCTTCGAGGCCGAGAACCTCATACGGGCCGAGAAAGCCGAAGGTTCCGCTCATCTGAAACCGCCCGGAATAGGGCACCGGCCAGTCCGCAGGCGCCGAAGCCGCCAGGGCGTACGTGCTCCTGATAAGCGCCAGAGGCCCGTCGTCGCTTTGACGAATCTCCTCAAGCCGATACATCACGTCGCGCGCCTTGCGCATCACCATCGGCGTCGGCACGGGAAGCTGCGACGCCCAGGTCTGCCCGACCGCCACACCCGCGGCGGGTCGCTCGATGCTTGAGACCGCGTCCCAGAGAAACCACTGGCCGGCCACGAAGTCGCCGATCATGTCCGGGTCCTTGATTCGCCCCCGTGCCGTGTTGGCCCGAAACGCCTTCTCGCCCATCTCCTTGACGAGCGTCGCCAGTTGTGAGAGATCGACAATCCTGCCGCGCGGATCGACCTTGAGCATGAAGGTCCGGCCCTGCGCCGTCTCGACGGCATCGGCTCCGAAGCTCTGGCTGCGAGCCCCGCCGGTTCGCATCGTTTTCACCGACTCAACGGTCGCCTGGATGGCGCTCACGCCGTACGGGTCCAGCTCGGCGGGCGTATACGCCACGACCATCTCCAGATGCTCCGCTTGCTCCTGCACCTGGCTGCGGCCCGGCTCCCAATCCACGGCGATATCCCTGTGGGAGATAAACCGGTAGTGCAGCGTCTGTCCCGGCTGGAAATCGACCGTCACGAACACGCGCTCGTCCTTGAGAGTTTGTGCCTTGCCCGTTTCTTCGTCGGACGTCCTGCAGCCGATCAGGCAAGCGGAGAAGACCACAGCCGAAAGCGCCCACGCGACTCGCAACGCACTTCCTTTCCACGCCAGCCATCCGACATTCCTGTGCCCCTGCGCGATCATTGGACCCACTCCAGCCGATGCAGCCGCGTGGCCGTCATTTTCAGGGCCTTTGGCCGGCCGCCGTCCCCCGCGCCGGCGAGGTCCGCGATCACCCATTCCGTGCGCATCTGCTCGACATACTCGCGAATCTGCCCGTTGCCGAGGTCCAGCACCAGCCGCCCGTCGTAATTCTCGATATTGTCGAACATCCGGGAGAACGGGCTGGCGGTCTGCTGCTTGTGCACTTCCTCGGCCAGCGCCGACGAGGGGATCGCCTTCATCTCCACGACTGCCGAGCGGCCCTTTTCCTGCCGGACCTCTTTCAGCGTGTAAACCCGCTCATAGGATTTGACGCCCATCATGCCGAACGAGAAGGTCTTGAGATCGCTCCAGCTTTGCCCCGGACGCACCGGGCTTTCCTGGAGAGCGAACAAGGGCGGAATCTCATGCCGATCGCGGATTTCTTCATCCGAGAGCAATTTCAACGCCGTGCCGCTCGCCACGGCTTGGCGCGCCGGCTCGACATCGACCAACGTCAGGACCTGCCCTCGGGGAGAAACCTCCAGCCGATAGCTCTTCCCGATCAACCTTGCCAGGGGATGATTCGGGTCCTCATTCTTCGTACTGTCGAAATCCAGCACGAGATTGTTCTGGACTTCGCCCGTGTACCTCAAGGCCTTGATTGTAACCTCAACCAGCGCGCCGTCGTCACGCACCTCGCGCACCTGCTGTTCGAAAGTCATCTCGACGTGATTGCCCGTGCGGCCGTCCTTGAAGGCGGCGGGCTTGGCCGAGGCCGGACCCATCCATTCGACGCTCTTCTGCGCCTCCGTGATGACCCTGTACGTCACGGCCTGGCCCACCGGAAGCTTCAGCGCCAGCTCAACCGCCGTTTTCGCTTCCTTCGGCTCCGGTTCGGGGGCTGGTCTCTCGCGCAACCCGGCGGACTTCTCAGGACTCGTCGCCCGGGGCACCCCTTCGGCCGGCGCGCTCACCTGCGGCGGCGCGTCTGTCCTTGTATCCGCCTGTGGCTCGATCTCGGCAGTCGCAGTGGCCGCTCGATCCTTCTGGCAGCCGGGAGTCATCAACAGCAGATAGATCGCGAGGCCCGGCACGAGGCCGGCCGATCTGATTGTTCGCACCATCGAATCTCCGTAACAAACACACGCGCTTACTCCAACCACCCCGTCTCCGCCACCGATTATAGGCGTGGCCGCCCCGTTCCCACAACGTTTTTTCACACCGACCGACCGGCCGGGTGCGGTCGGCATTGGGTGGCGTATTCAGGGCGTTTCATCCCGATGAGCCTTAAGAAACTATATCAAGACGGCACTCTGACTTGTCATGGTGAGCGAAGCGAACCATCTGGCCGCCGCCGGAGAGGTTGCTCAAGTCCGCAGTCCAGATTCTTCGCTTCGCTCAGAATGACGTTGCCGTTTTGAGATAGTTTCTAATGGATAAAGCTGATAATCGAGCCCTGCGGATGGTTTGGACGAGTTGCTTCTCACCGACCAGAGTGCTCTTATAAGGTGGGACTTGCCCCGCCATGAATCCCAGGCAAGAGGAAGCGGTGGGGCAAGCCCCACCCTACATGTCACTGAATTCTTCTGCCTGAACTTACTAGAGGCGGCATGGATCGCCACCGTATTTCGGTCGCACCCGACCCGCCTCGTGCCCGGGGAATATTTTGGTTGACCGCGACAGGCTGCGTCGGTACGCTACTACGGTTTGTCTTGTGGAAGCCAAAGGTTGGGTGGTTCGGGGAAATGCAGGTCCAATGAATATTTGTGTCGTCGGGTTACAATGGGGTGATGAAGGCAAGGGTAAAGTCGTCGATATCCTGGCCGAGGACAGCGATGTCGTCGTCCGGTACGGCGGCGGCTCCAACGCGGGCCATACCGTCGTGATCGGGGATGAGCGGTTTGCGCTGCATCTTCTGCCGAGCGGATCCATCCGGGACGGCATTGTTTGCGTCATCGCCAGCGCCGTGGTGGTGGACCCCGCCGTGCTGATCGGTGAAATCGACGGTCTGAAACAACGGGGCATCACGCTGGACGGCCGGCTTTTCATCAGCGAAAACGCCCACGTCGTCCTGGATTATCACAAGAGAGAGGACCAACTGCGGGAGGAATCGCTCGGCAAGCAGAAGCTCGGCACGACCATTCGCGGGATCGGTCCCTGCTACGCGGATAAGGTGGGGCGCAGCCATGCCGTGCGGATGAGCGATTTTCGCGATTTGCCGGCGTTGAGCGAAAAGCTGCGGACGGTTGTCGCTTACAAGAACAAGGTCCTCGCCGCGCTCTACGGGGCCAAGCCGCTGAGCGTTGAGACGATTGCCGAAAGTTGCCGGCGCTACGCCGAGAGGCTGGTGCCGCTCACGACGGACACGACCAGGCTCCTGCACCAGGCGATTGGCGCAGGCAAGTCCATCCTTTTCGAAGGGGCCCAGGGCTCGCTGTTGGACCTGGATCATGGGACATTCCCGTACGTGACAAGCTCCAATTCGAGCTCGCTGGGCCTGCCTTCCGGCTGCGGCGTGCCCGCGCGGAGGGTGGACAAATATATCGGCGTGGCCAAGGCCTATACGACGCGCGTCGGGGCGGGGCCGTTCCCGACCGAGCAGGATAACGAGACCGGCCAGTACATACGCGAGAAGGGCCACGAGTACGGCACCACGACCGGCCGGCCGCGGCGGTGCGGATGGTTCGACGGCGTGGCCGCGGCATACAGCGTGCGGATTGGCTCGGTGGACTCGCTGGCGTTGATGCATTTGGACACGCTGACCGGGCTCAAGGAACTGCGCTTGTGCCGGGCCTACGAGATCGAGGGACAGGAAGAGACGTTCTTCCCGGCCAATGTCGACAGGCTCGCGAAAGCACGGCCCGTCTATGAGGGCCTGCCGGGCTGGGACGAGGACATCAGCCGGGCGACGACGTTCGATGAGTTGCCGACGGCCGCACAGGATTATGTGCGGCGTATCGAGGGGATCGTCGGCGTGCCCATCGGCATGGTCGGTGTGGGCCCCAAGCGAAGCCAGACCATCATCAAGCCATGAAAGGAATCCGCCCGCCACAAATTGGCCCGGACGAGGGGAATGGATGCTCATGAGCGGCTCACCGGCTCGACTCGACAGTATGGAGCACAAGATCGCGGCAACGGCCAGACGGCTGGGGCTGCGGCCCGAGCAGTTGCCGCGCAATATCGCCATCATCATGGACGGCAACGGGCGCTGGGCCCAGCGGCAGGGACTGCCGCGCTACGAGGGGCACCGGCAGGGGGCCAAGACCGCCGAAAAGATCGCTCAGGGCTGCGTCGACTTCGGTATGCGGTCGCTGACGTTGTATTCCTTCAGCATGGAGAACTGGAAGCGGCCCGAGGCGGAGGTGAACGCCTTGATGCACCTGAATGCCGAGTATCTGGTGGCGATTCGGCCGAACCTGATGAAGAACAACGTCCGGCTGATTCATCTGGGCCGGATGGCGGGTCTGCCGCAGATGGTCAGCGACGCCCTGACGGGCACGATGGAGCTGACCCGGGACAATACGGGCATGATACTGGCCCTGGCCCTGAACTACGGCGGCCGCGCGGAAATCGTCGATGCCGTACGGGCTGTCGTACGGGCCTGCGCGGAGGACCGGCTTCGGCCGGAAGATGTTGACGAGGACTACATCAGCCGGCATCTCTACACGGCCCAGATGCCCGATCCCGACCTTCTGATACGAACGGCCAACGAGCTGCGCGTCAGCAACTTCCTGTTGTGGCAGATCTCGTACAGCGAGTTTTACGTGACTGAGACGCTCTGGCCGGATTTTGAGAATGAGTCGCTGGAAAAGGCACTCCTCGCCTACGCCCATCGGGACCGGCGCTTCGGTGCCCTTGAAACGGGCTCCCGGCCCACGGGCCCGGAACGGGCACAATGAAATTGGGGCCGCGAATGGGTGCGGCCTGACTTCGTCTTGGCACCGCAGCAGCCTGGCTCCGTGTCGATCTCGGCGGCGCCCATTGGCAGTGTGCCCGTAGGGGCATGAAGACAAACGCCTTGCGGCGTCACCACCAACGCGCGTGCTGCCACTCGTCAGCCGGATAAGGCGTTACCGGGTTTTGAACCATGCTCAAACACAGACTGCTCTTCGGGACTTTGATGGTGGTGCTCTTCACGGGGCTTGCCCTTCTGGACGGCTGGTGGGATGGGTCCGTAACCGCCTCGTCTGCAGACAACCGGCCGGTGCAAGGGACGCTGTTGGCCGTCCTGGCCGCCGGTGCCTTGGGCCTGGCGACCGTTGAACTATCCCGTCTGGCTGCGGCCAGGGGCTTGGTTGTACTGAATCCCGTCGCGACGGGGGGCGTGGTCCTCCTGTCCACGGCCTGGTACTGGCCCCAACTGACGTGCATCCCCCGGGAGTTGGCCCTGCCGCTGGCTGCGGCCGTCGTTCTGGCCGCCGTACTGCTGCAGCAGCACGCCCGGTTTAATACCGCCGGTGCCTTGGCCAACTGCGGCATCAGTTGCCTGGCGGTGCTGTATCTGGGCCTGCTTGGGGCCTTTATACTCGCCATCCGCATCGACGTGGGCCTGTGGTCGGCGCTGATGTTCATTTTTGTCGTAAAAGCTTCTGATATAGGGGCTTACACATTTGGCCGGACGTTCGGAAAGCATAAGTTTTCCCCACGCGTCAGCCCGGGCAAGACCTGGGAGGGGTTGGGGGGCGCCGTCACGGCGGCGCTGCTGGTCAGTTTCGCTTTTGCGGCAGTTTTTGGTATAATGGCGGTTGGGCCGGCATTGGTGTTCGGTGGATGCCTGGCCGTGATAGGGCAACTGAGTGATTTGGCCGAGTCGATGCTCAAACGCGACGCACAGCAAAAGGATTCCTCGAACCGGGTACCCGGCTTCGGGGGTATACTAGATGTAGTGGATTCGCTGTTGTTTGCAGCGCCGTTTGCCTACGTATTCTTCAGGTTGGTGGCGTAAGCGGAGGCCGGCCGAAGAATCGATGATGGTTCTAGCGAGAAGCAATTTGGAAGTTACCATACAATTGGATCCGAGCCAGCAGTTGGAGTTGTTTGGTCCTGCTGACAGTCATCTGCGTTTGCTGCGTCGATCCCTGGGTGTACAAATCACAGCCCGCCAGTCGGACTTGCATATCAGTGGTGCGGAGGACAACGTTCATCGAACGACCGAGGTTATCCATCAGATGCAGAAGCACCTGCTCAAGCACCGGCAGTTGACATCGGACGACGTGATGGAATTCATCGAGCAGGGTCCTGTGCCGGAATCGGCCGAGGCCGGTCAGGCGATTACGGTTTACTCCAACAAGGTGGTTGAGCCTTCGACGCAAGGCCAATTGAAGTACGTCGAGACGATGCTGAGCAACGATATCACGTTCTGCACGGGTCCGGCCGGGACGGGAAAGACGTACTTGGCGGTGGCCGTGGCAGTCTCGATGCTCAAGAAGCGGCAAATCCGGCGGATTGTGCTGGCACGCCCCGCCGTGGAGGCCGGCGAGAAACTGGGATTCCTGCCCGGGGATATTGCGGCGAAGGTCAATCCGTATCTTCGGCCGCTGTTCGACGCGATCGAGGATATGATGGACTTCGCCCAGATGAGGAAGTTCATGGAGCTCGATATCATCGAGATCATTCCGCTGGCGTTCATGCGCGGCCGGACGCTGAATGAGGCGGCGATCATCTGCGATGAGGCCCAGAACACCTCGGGGCTGCAAATGCTCATGGTATTGACACGCCTCGGGCACGGGTCGAAAATGATTATCACCGGTGATATCACCCAGGTGGACCTGGCGGCCAACCAGAGAAGCGGCATGGTCGAGGCCATCGAGATTCTCGGGCGAACCCCCGGCATTGGCGTGGCGGAGTTGGGCCAGCAGGATATCGTGCGGCACCGCCTGGTGCAGAACATCGTGGAGGCCTACCGGGCCCGGCAGGAACGAAGCCGTATGAAGACAGATGAGGCTTCGTGATGTTTGGAACCGATACGAGCGGATGGTCACACGAGGCATCGTGCGCAGCATTCGGCTGTTACGAGGCGTAAGACATGGCGTTACTTAGAAAGACCAGCCCCCGGCGAAACCAGGTACGCCGTAATGTCAGCCCCGAGCGCTCTCTAAGGTTCTCCCGGCTGGTGGATGCCGATGTGGTCATCTCGTTGCTGCTGTGGTTGGTCTTTGTTGTGCTGGGCATCGGCGTTCTGTCCTTCGGCATGGTCCAGCAGGGCCGGTACCGGGCGCTGGCCGCCATTTCGGTGATTACTGTGCTCCTGGCCATCGGGGCCGGCTTGTACACGTATCACTACCAGTATCGCATGCTGCGAAGTCACGCCAGGGGCCTGATGCTGGTCATCTTGTTCGTCACCCTGCTGGCCGTGACGAAAGTGGGCTCACTTTCCGGGGATCAGGCCCTTTGGGGACCGAGCTGGGGCGTCGGCACGGTCATTCTCATGTCGATCATCCTGACCATCGCGTACGATCAGCGATTTGCCCTCGGGATGAGCGTGTTGTACTGCTTTTTTGCGTCGCTGACCGTGGGACCCGAGCCGCTTGAGCAGGGCGTTCAGTTGCAGGGTATTTCCCTGCTGCTCACCATGGTCATCGGAGCGGCGACCTGTTGCTTCTCTCTCAAGGAGATTCGCACGCGCATGAAGCTGCTCGAGGTCAGCGCCTTGGCTTCGACGATTGTCTTCATGACAGCCGTGGCGGTCCCCTACCTGAGTTTTCGTGGTCGGCCCCCGCACTGGACCGTGGTTCTTCAGGCGGCCGGCTATCACGCGGCCGCCACGCTTCTGGCGGGTCTGCTGATTCAAAGCCTGCTGCCGCTGATCGAGCGGATGTTCCGGATCGCCACCAGCATGACCCTCCTGGACTATTCCGACGCCAACCAGCCGCTGTTGAGGAAGTTGGCGATGGAGGCCCCCGGGACGTTCAGCCACAGCCTGCTGATCGGCTCGATTGCCGAGGCGGCCGCCGAGGCGATCGGCTGCAACGGGCTGCTGTGCCGCGTCGGGGCCTATTACCACGATATCGGCAAGATCAACAAGCCGAAGTACTTTGCGGAAAACGAAATGGGCTCGGCCAGCAAGCATAAGGAGCTCTCGCCCGCTATGAGCCAGTTGATCATCGTCGGCCACGTCAAGGATGGCGTGGAGATGGCGAAGGAGTTCAATCTGCCGAATGTCCTGCGTCAGTTCATCGAGACGCACCACGGCACGACGCTCGTCGAGCCGTTCTATCATGAGGCCAAGAAGAAATACGAGGAGCCGGGGCCCGGCAAGAAACCCATCGCGGCCCCGCCGAAGGAGAGCGAGTTTCGCTACGCCGGGCCGCGGCCCAAGAGCAAGGAGGCGGCCATTGTCATGCTGGCCGACGGCGTGGAAGGGGCTGTCCGATCCCTCTCGGATGTGACCTTGGCCAAGTGCGAGACGGTTGTGCACAACATCGCCATGAGGCGGCTGCAGGACGGCCAGTTCGACGAATGCGACCTGACGTTGCGCGAGCTCAGCCAGATCGAAGCGAGCATGTCCAAGGCCCTGGCGGCCCACTATCACGGACGCGTCGCTTATCCTACGGCGCCGGATGCCCCGTCCCCTGTGCCCAAGCCGAGCGTGCCCAAGATGGTCGAGACGTGAGCCGCTGCCACGATGATTACGGTCCAGATCGCAACGCATTGCGCACCCGCGCCTGCCCATACGTTGAAGCTGAAGAGACTGGTGCGGACCGTCTGCCGGCGCTTCGGGATCGCGCAGGCGGCCGTCAGTATAGGCATCGTGGACGATGCCGAAATCGCCGCCCTCAACCGACGGTTCCTGGAACACGAGGGAACCACCGATTGCCTGAGCTTCGACTTGTCTGATGAGACCGGGCCCGGCGCAGCGCGGGTCTTCGACCTCGTGGTCAATGGCGCGCTGGCGATTCGCGAGGCGGCGCGGCGCGGGCACAGTGCCGAAGCCGAGCTGGCGCTGTATGTCACCCACGGGCTGCTGCACCAGCTCGGGTTCGACGATACGACTGCCGCCGGCGCACAGGAAATGCATCGAATCGAGGATGAGATTCTGCAACATTCGGGCTATGGATCGGTGTATAATAGGCCGGTGCAGGCACGGTAATTGCCGCGCGCCCGGCGGTCCGGGCCTGGAGAGTTTTTGAAAGGGAATCCACAGTGGGCTTCATCGGTTGGGCAGTGCTGTTGATATGCCTGTTCGTTGGAGCGACATCGTTCTTTTCGGCGTGTGCCAACGCGCTGCGGATGTTCTCCCGCATTCGACTGCAGGAAGCATTCACTACGCCCGACGGGGAGGACCGGTCTCACCTGGTCGAATGGGTGGTCCAGAACACCGATAGGCTGGCCCTCGCCTGTGCCTTCTATCGACTGGTCTTCAACATGGGCGCCCTGCTGCTGATGGTGGCGGTGCTGTCAGTGTTGCATCAGGAGCTCCGCGTCGTCAGTTACATACTGGCTTTCGTCATCTCTCTGGCGATCTTCTCCGTCTTCAGCCTGGCCATTCCCTACGCCTGGGCGAAATACGCCGGCGAGAAATTGATCAGCCGCACTTACCGGGTGTTGGCGGTTTTTGCGTTCCTGGCGGCCCCGATTATCTGCATCCTGCAGCTCTACGACGGTTTCGTGCGCCGGCTGGCCGGCGTGGCCCCGACGAGCGCCGAGGAGCAGCAGGAGGAGAAACACGAAGAGTTTCTGGAAGACCTCGAACAGCACCGGATGGAGGGGGCCGTCGATGAGGAAGAGCAGGAGATGATCGAGAACGTGCTGGAGCTCCGCGAAAGCACCGCGGGCGAGATTATGACGCCGCGCACGGAGCTGGTCGCCGTCGACGTGAACGCCGACCGGCCGACGGTTCTCGAGACCATCCAGAAAGTGGGGCATTCGCGGATTCCGGTGTACGAGGAGAACATCGACAACATCGTCGGGCTGATCTATGCCAAGGACCTGCTGGCGGAGATCGGCAAGGACCCCGCGCAGTTCAACTTGAGCGCCCGGATGCGGCAGGCTTATTTTGTGCCGGAGACCAAGCCTCTGCGTGCCTTGCTGCACGAGTTCCAGAATCAGAAGCTGCATATCGCCGTGGTACTCGACGAATACGGCGGTACGGCCGGAATCGTGACGCTTGAGGATATTCTCGAAGAGCTGGTCGGCCCGATTGCCGACGAGTACGAGCAGACCGCGCCCGAGTCGATCCGCCAGATCGACGAGAACACGATCGAAGTGGACGCCCGGACGTACGTGGACGACCTCAACGACAAGTGGTCTCTGGAGCTGCCCGAGGACGAGGACTACGACACCGTGGGCGGCTTCGTCTTCTCCCGCCTGGGGTACGTTCCCAAGACCGGCGAATACTTCGACTATGACAATCTGAAGTTTACCATCGCTTCCGCCGAGCCGCGCCGGGTCAAGCGGGTCAGAATCCAGAAAGGCGTGGGACCGTAGCCATGCTGACCAGGGATCGGGCGGTTTGTATTCGCGTAACGGATTATTCTGAAACTTCTCAGGTTGTGACCCTCTTTGCCCGCCTTTTCGGCAAGATCCGGGCGATAGCCAAAGGCTCCAAGCGGCCCAAATCCGCCTTCGACGGGCCCATCGAAACCCTGTCCTTCGGTGATATCGTCTTCTCCGCCCCCCATAAAGACAGGCTCGCCACGCTGACGGAGTTCCAGCCGCAACCGGTCGGGGGAGAGTTGCGTCGCAATCTGCTCGCCCTGCACAGCGCCCTGGTGGCGGCGGAACTGCTGGACTTGCTGACGGACGAGTACGACCCGCACGTGGAGCTTTTCGACCACTTCATCGGACTTCTGGAGGATATCGGGGGGGGCAGGGTGGGGACCGGGCGGCGGGACATCCTGATTCGGCTGATCCTGTTTCAGCTCGTTCTGCTGCACGAGGCGGGCTTGCGGCCGGTCCTGAACGCCTGCGCGAACTGCAAGAGACCGTTTTCGGGCGACTGGCGCGAGGGCTATTTCAGCGCCTCCGCCCACGGGCTGATCTGCCGGGATTGCGAGATGAATTACCCGGACAAGGTGCGGCTCAGCGTCAAGGCCGTGAGCACCCTGGCCGATGTCAAGCAGGTTGCCGGTGCGGATGAGAGGACGCTCGACGAGATCGAGCGCGTCCTGATCCGTCATTTTACCGAGATACTGGGCCGTCGGCCAAAGACGGCGGACTATGTGGAAGGGAGCTGATATGACCGTTGCGGAGAGAGAATCCACGATCCCGATCCCCAGGCCGCGCTTGCGGCTCGCTCAGCCGGGCCGTACGATCCCGCTGATCGATCAGTACTCTCCTCCGAAGCCGCGACCCTGGACCCGTGAACTGCTCGAATGCAAGCACCTGATCCTGCTGTCACTGGTCTTCATGGGGGCGGCGATGTCCCTGGACTACTATTCGGGGCTTTACGTCTCCTCCACGACCAGCGTGGGCGTGCCGGACCTCATCCTGGATCACCTCCCGCCCGTTGACCTGGGCTTTCTTTTCATTTATGGCTACATAGCTCTCGTTGCCGGCATATTCACCTATCCGCTGTTCTTCCGCGTACGAATACTTCACGTGGCGGCCGTTCAGTTCAGTCTGCTGCTGACCCTGCGCTCCCTGTTCATGGTGTTCACGCATCTGAAGACGCCGCCGGGCTCTGTTCCCGTGAGTTTCCCGTGGTTTTTCGGAAAGCTCTACTTCGAGAACGACATGTTCTTTTCGGGACACACGGCGGTGCCCTTTCTCGGCTTCTACCTCTTCCGGCAGAGCCCGATCCGCTACGTGTTTCTCGCCGGCTCTATCATGATGGGGATGGTGGTCCTGGTCATGCATCTGCATTACAGCATCGACGTGTTCGCCGCGTTCTTCATGACGTATTGCTCGTACCGGATGGGCGGCGCGGCTCTGCGCCGGTTGGATCCGACCTACGTCGACTACGCATGATACGGGTTACGATTGATTCGTGCGTTCCCTGTGTCATCCTGAACGCGGCGAAGTGAAGGGATTCCCCAAACACGAAAGTATGCGCTGAGGGGCCCCAAGGATCTGGCCTGCGAACGCAACAAGCAATCCGCAAGCCGGATCCTTCGTTGACGCTCGGGATGACAGAGTCCGAACCGCGCCCGAATTTTTCCGAATTCGTATGAGTCCCCCGCAGCACGTCATCAGGCTTGCCGCTGCCGCCCGAAGATACACGATTCTCGATTGTCACCGGTATTGTCACGAGTAGACAATCTCCCGGAACCGGGCGACGGATTCGCGCGTCTTCCAGGGGGCGGTGAAGCCGCGGCCGTCGCTCGCATCTGTGAGATCGCCCGGGAGCCTGAGCTTGTACTGGCTGACGTGGTGGAAGTAGTGGTGCCGCTCGCAATAGTCGGCCAGGTACTCCTGTTCGGTCTGACCCGGCGTGGGCAAGAGCAGGACCTTGGTCTTATCCAGCTCGACGAGCTCCATCATGGTCGTGTAGCCGGAACGCGTGATGACGGATTTGGCGCGGTTCATCATCTCTTCCTGGCGACCGGCATCCAGAAAACCATAGTATTCGACGTTGCCGTCGGCCGTCCTCGCCGGTCGTTTGTCACGGGTCGCCTGCGAGGCGAGTCCCGGGGTCTCCGGCCGGCCGCCCGCGATCACCACTTGTCCCTGGACGTGCTGCACCTGTGCGAGGATCCGTTTCTCCAGCATGCGGCGTTGCGGCTCGGGCCCGGAAAGAGAGATGAAGCAGTCGATGTCCTGTGGCAGGTCCCGTTTTTGCAGACGCGAGAGAATGCCGATGTACTTCACTTTCGCCCGGGGAACGTACCGAAGCCCGTGAGAGAGAACGCCGGTGAGGTCCCGGTCTTCATAGTCCGGCACGAGCACATACCGGTACATCCTCATTCTCGCGGCGAGCCATCTCTCCAGGAGGCGCTCGGCCCCCAACGGCGTCTTGAACCGCAGTTGGTGGTTGATCAGATAGGAATTCTCGGGGGTGTCGTACACGTCATAACGGCAGTCGGAGATCACCTTGTCGAAATGACCGTGGATGATGGCTCTCGACTTTCGGCGGGCCCGGCGCAAGTCGCGGATCATCCGGGGGGCCAGCAGCGAGAATCGGAGTTTGAACAGCCGGGTCCGGGTGTATGGGGCGTGGACGCTCGGAACATCATAATAAAGACACTGGTCGCCGAAATGGGCCTTGAGCAGCGTCAAGGCCCGGCCCGTCGAGAGGACATGGACCTCGTGCTTCTCCAGCAGCGCCGCAATCAGGGGAATATCCCGCGTGGCGTGGCCCAGTCCCCAATCGAAAACCCCGAACAGAATCCTCATGGCCTACACAACCATCACATCGTACCGCAACGGCTGAGCGAGAAGACGCCGACTACAATCCGGACCGATATCATAGTGCAGTCGCGACCGGAAGTCCAGAATTATGGGTGTCATCGTTTTAAGCCGGCAGTTGGTCAAGATCGAACAGATCGGGCTGATCGGCTTGGGTCTCTTTGAGTGCATGGGGCTTCAGGCCGAGGTGCTCGCAGGCTCGTTTGGTGATTTCCCGGCCGCGTTTGGTGCGCCGCACGAAGCCGATTTGCAGCAGATACGGCTCGACGACGTCCTCCAGCGTATCGCGTTCCTCGCC
Source organism: uncultured Pirellulales bacterium (assembly GCA_964346195.1). Classification (GTDB taxonomy): domain Bacteria; phylum Planctomycetota; class Phycisphaerae; order Sedimentisphaerales; family Anaerobacaceae; genus PLanc-01. Next base: position 6,790 of record CAYFUB010000264.1, on the reverse strand, counting down.
GAGCGTGGCGGCCAGGGCCTCGATGCCGGCCGGACCGCCCTCGTAGACGTTCGCCAGGGCCCGCAAAAACGACCGGTCCAGCTCGTCCAGGCCCAGTGAGTCGATCTGCTCCATCTTGAGGGCGTTGTCCACGATCCCCGTGCTCAGCACGCCGGAGCCTTTCACCTGGGCGTAATCGCGGACGCGCTTGAGCAGCCGGTTGGCGACGCGCGGCGTGCCCCGGGAGCGGGCCGCGATCAGCTCGAGCGTGCCTTCCTCGCAGACCAGCTTCAACAATTGCGCGGAGCGGCTGAGGATTTCGGTCAGTTCGTCGGTCGTGTAGAAGTCGAGATGGTAGAGCATCCCGAATCGGCCGCGCAGCGGAGCACTCAGCAGACCGGCGCGGGTGGTGGCCCCGATCAAGGTAAAGCGCTTCAGTGGGAAGTTGATCGTTTTCGCGTGCAGGCCGCTGTCCACGGTGAAATCGACCTTGAAATCCTCCATCGCCGGGTAGATGAACTCCTCGACCGGCGTGCTGAGCCGGTGGATTTCGTCGATGAAGAGCACGTCGCCGGCGCTGATATTGGTGAGCATGCCCATGACGTCGCCCGCCTTGACCAGGGCCGGCCCGGAGGAGGACCGGATTCTCGCGCCCATCTCGTTCGCGACGACGTGGGCGAGCGTCGTCTTGCCCAGCCCGGGGGGGCCGTAAAAGAGGATATGTTCCAGCGGCTCGCCTCTTTGCCGGGCCGCCTGGATCGCAATGGCGAGTTTTTCCCGCACGTTTTGCTGGCCGACACATTCGCGCAGAGACTTCGGACGCAACGAAACGTTGAAGCTCTCTTCGGCCTCGCTCAACGAATGTGCACTTATGATTCTGCCTATTGCCATACTGTGAATTTACTCGTTTTGCCTGCAGACTGCAAGCCCCGCGGAACCATCGCCAGGGCCTGCGGCCTTGACGCTGCCACCCACTGTGCTACCCATGATTGACCCTGAGCACATACTTTGGCTTTGATGCTGCCACTCTGACGGCTTGCTGCGAAGGATTCAACCGTCATCGCGGCGGACTCAGACTTCGGCGCCCTGCTTGAGGCGGTAGACGAGCGGGACGAGGGCTTCGGCCGTCTGGACGTCGGGGTGCTTGTGGGCGGCCAGCTCAATCAGCTCCATGGCCTCGTTGCGTTTCTCGCCCCAGGCGACGAGGATTTCGAGGGCCTCGGCCTGGAAGGGCTTGAAGCGCGTCTGGGCGGCCCGGGCCGGCTCGGCGCCGAAGGCGAACGTCTGGAGCCTGCCCCTCAGCTCGGCCACGACCTGCTGGGCCATGCGCCGCCCGATCCCCGGCAGTGACATGAGCAACTTCTCGTCGCCGTTCTCGATGGCCGCCGCGATGTCCGCGATGGGAATGCTCAAGGCGCGCAGGCCCTTGCGGATGCCGAGCCCCTTGACGCTGGTGAACGTGGTGAAGAAGTCCCGTTCGGCCGAGGCGAGAAAGCCGATCAAGCGGGGGATGAGATTTCCGCCGCCGAGACTGCCCTCGTAGTACTGCATCGTGCACAGCGTGACCTCGGACCCGATCAGGCCCGACAGGGCGCTGACACAATAGCCGGGCAGCATGACCTCGTAGGTGATGGCCCCGACCTGCACCAGGGCGGTCTCGGTGCCGAGCTGAACGAGTTTCCCTTCGATTCCTGCAATCATGATCCTATGGTTCCGTTCCACACTTGCGTGGACATGCTTCACTCAGGGCGACAGCCATGCTTACGCGAGCGTAAGTACGTGTTTAGCCTTGTCCGGGTGGCAGCGTCAAGCGCAGCTTGGCGATGGTCTTCCTGGGATGCGCTGCAACCATCGCCAAGGCCTGCGGCCTTGACGCTGCCACCCATTACGCCACCCATGATTGACGCTAAATACGTACAAGCGTAAGCACGGCCCCGGCTCACTGTGGACACACAAGAGCGGCATGGGCTGAAGCCCATCCTACATTCTGACCCGCTCTCCCGCGTGGCTCATACGCTATGCGGGCATCGCCCGCTGTATGGAATTCGCACAGCACAGCGCGGCGGCCATGGCGTCGGCCACGTCGGGCGGCTGGGGCAGCTCGGGCAGGCCGAGAAGGGTCTGCATCGTCCTTTGCATCTGTTCCTTCGAGGCCCGGCCGTTGCCCGTGATCGATTTCTTGATGCGCGTGGCGGCAAAGCTCCTGACCTTGATGTGCGCCTCGGCGCACTTTTGCAGTATAACGCCGCGGGCGTGGCCCATCAAGATGGCCGTTTTGGGGTGGGCGTAGTGCGAGTACAACTCCTCCACCGCGACCACCTCGGGATGGAGCCTCTCCAGCAGCATCTCGATATCCTCGGCGATCTCGTTCAGCCGGCTCTCGATGGACAGGTCGGCGGTTGTCTTGAGGATACCTGCCTCGATGATGCTCTCGTTGTTGCCGTCGATTTCCAGACAGGCGTAGCCGCAGACCTGCAGACCCGGATCGATACCGAGGATTCGCATGGGATCTGCGAAGGACGATTTACGATTTACAATTGAATCGGGCGTCAACGAACGGACCTCCTGACAACCCTGACAGAATGGGTTTCACCGGAATACGCTGGCCAGGCTGTACCCATATCGATCTTGGGGGCTCTGCCCCCAAACCCCCGGCATTTGTCGCTTTGGGCCAATAGCATGAGAAATGCGCCGGACTTGCCCCTTGCTGCCGACAAGCGTTGCGGGTAGTCTGAAAGCGCTGCTGTGGAGGATAGGGCTCTGCTGGCAAGCACCCCGAGCGCCGCAGCAGTCCAGTAGCATGGGCGATGCCGTCCGCGTGACGGCGTCGCCTTGCTCTTATGCAATGCTATTGGCCGAAAGCGTAAAATGCCAGGGGTCCGGGGACAGCGTCCCCGGTTGCCATCGGTCTCCAGACGGGCATATCGGCAGACCTTCAGACCCAGGTTAATTCCGAGGACTCTCACTTCCACCTCCACTTTGTGCCCTCAGGCGTATCTTCGAGCACGATCTCAGTACTGATTGCGTTTCGGATCGCATCAGCCGCAGCGAAATTCTTCTGTTTGCGTGCCTTCTGTCGCTCCTCAACCAGACTATTGACGATGTTGGAGAGACGTTGGTATTCTGCTGCTGTTATCTGCGAGCCTGCGTAAGTCTCTTTCACGATTCCGAGAACATCTCCACCCAGTTTCCTAAACGCTGTGTCAACTTCGTTTAGTGTCTCTTTAGTTGCGTCGCTTCTTGCGAGTAATCCATTGGCGAGACGCACAATCTCGAAAATCACCGACAAGGCGACAGCCGTGTTCAGGTCATCGTTCATTGCTTGTTCGAATTTCTGTCTTAGCTGATCAAGCTCAGCCGTAACCTTAGGATCAACTTCGCCTGGTGGGGCCGAGTTCCACCTTTGTCGCACTTCGATGACCGCTCCAACGATCTTGTCGTAGCCGCTCTGTGCCGCTGATAGCGCAGCGTCGGAGAAATCTAGGGGACTTCTATAGTGGCTGTTTAGGATCAGTTGCCGTACGGCGAGCGGATCATACTTTCTACCCAGCTTTTCATGTTTTGGCTCAGGTGAATCCGCAAACGCCTCCTTGAGCGTGATGAAGTTGCCGAGGCTCTTGCCCATTTTCTGGCCGTCCACGGTGACCATGTTGTTGTGGACCCAGTAGCGGACGAACGGGACGCCGTTGGCCGCTTCCGACTGCGCGATCTCGCACTCGTGATGCGGGAACTGGTTCTCCAGCCCGCCGCCGTGGATGTCGATAGTTTTACCCAGGTACTTCATGGACATGACGGAGCATTCCAGGTGCCAGCCGGGATAGCCCATGCCCCACGGGCTGGGCCATTGCATGATATGGTTGGGCTCGGCCCGCTTCCAGAGCGCGAAATCGACCGGGTTTCTCTTCTCCGGCGAGATATCGATGCGGGCGCCGGCGAGCATCTCCTCGATATTCCGCCCGGAGAGTTTGCCGTACTCGGGGAATTTCAAGACATCGAAGTAGACTGAGCCATTGACCTCGTAGGCGAAGCCCTTCTCGATCAGGGTCTTGACCAGCTCGATCTGCTCGATGATGTGGCCGCTGGCCCGCGGGCTGATGTCCGGCCGGAGGCAGTTGAGCCGGTCCATGTCCTCGAAGAAGCTGCGGGTGTAATACTCGGCCAACGCCATCGGGTGTTTGCGTTCCTTGCGGGCCGCCCGGGCGACCTTGTCCTCGCCTTCGTCGGCGTCGTCCGTCAGGTGCCCGACGTCGGTGATGTTCTGTACGTACGTGACGCGGTAGCCGAGATAGCGCAGATAGCGCACGAGCACGTCGAAGCTGACATAGCTCTTGGCATGGCCGAGATGCGCGGGGCCGTAAACGGTCGGCCCGCAGACATAAATTCCGACCCGCCCCTCCTGGAGCGGCTCGAACCCTTCGATTCCTCGCGTCAGACTGTTATAGAGCTTCAGAGTCATACGATCCTTCTTATACCGATTCAGACTGCCATCTGTCAGACATAGAAGTCATTGATTGTCCCCGCCGGTCAAGGCGCGTCTTGCCCGGTCGTAGATAGTCTTGACGGCTTCAAGAAACTCATGCACATCCGCAAGGGTTGGCTTGCCAGCCGGTAGCAGACCCAGTTCGCCGGGGTATCTGGCCCCGATGTAAAGATCGTCCAAGTCGGTCAAGACAAGCGTGTCCACATCCATGGAAACCAACTCGCGGACCAGGCCATAAAGCCTCAGTGTCGAGTGGTCTTTCGGCACCTTCTTCGAGTGCTCTTCGAGAACGGCCTTGAGGCACTTCTCAACACACTGCTGAGCATGGAAGGCGGCAACAGGCGTCAGGTGCTCCAAGTTGATAATCTGGGCCATGTTTTCGAGATCCATCTCTGCAGATTTCAACCATTCCGAAGTTGCCTTCTTCATAGTAGCCGGGTCCCTTCGCTCATGATCTGGCGGGCGAAACTGCTTCTTCTTGCCACGAATTCGCGGTGCATGGGCTTGGTGTGCACCAGCAGATCGATAGGGTAGCGCGTCCTGAGGTCAAGGATACGGCCTGATATGTTCCGGACGATATCGCGTTTTTGCCTCCACGTAGCCGGCATAAAATCATCTTGCGTGACGATGTACAGATCGATATCGCTGTCTTCTGTCGGTTGCCCCCAGGCATAGCTGCCGAAAAGGATCACCTTCTCCAGGTGCAACGGTTTCAGCGCTTCGCTGATTTGCTCTCTCAATTCATCCGGGAGTTTCACGGCATCTTTTCGCATGGACGTATTCTATCGACAAGATGGAGGCCGGTCAATCCGCGTGCGGTTACGTTCCCCGTCGCTATGAATCTGTACCTACGGGCCGCTGATCGACGTTGGACTACAGCGTCCGGCGGGGTTTCTTGCGAAGCAGGGCGATGGCAGTGGCGGCCATGGCCTCGCCGGCGCCGATTTCGCCGAGGCCCTCGTTCGTCTTGGCCTTGACATTGACCGCCTGGAAGTCCATGCCGAGCAGGCCGGCGATGCACCGGCGAATCTGGCCTTTCAGCGGCCCGAGCTTGGGGGCCTCCGCGTGGATGGTCAGGTCCACGTTCACCACTTCCCACTGTTTGTTGTCGAGCTGCTCCTTGACGATATAGAGGAACGTTTTGCTGTCGGCGTCCTTCCACTGGATGTCGGTATCGGGGAACAGCGCGCCCACATCGCCCATGCCGGCGGCCCCGAGCAGGGCGTCGACCACGGCGTGCAGGACCACATCGCCGTCGCTGTGGCCGAGCAGGCCGGCCGGATAGGGGATGTAGACCCCGCCCAGCATGAGCTTGCGGCCCTCGACCACCCGATGGATGTCGGTGCCGATCCCGATCCGGTAGTCCGCCGGCTTGAATTCCTCGATCACAGTTGCCCTTTCGTGCTCGGAATCTCCGTCCCGACGACCCGCACCGCCGCCGCCAGCGCCTGGCCGAGGGCCTTGAAAATCGCCTCGGCGATGTGGTGGCTGTTCGTGCCGTAGGGGACGTTCACGTGCAGGTTGAACTTGCCGCTGTTCGAGAACGCCCGCAGGAATTCCTCGATACACTCCACGTCGAAATCGCCGATCTTGTTCGTACGGTATTCGACGTTGTAGACGCACGCCGGCCGGCCGGAGAGGTCCAGCGAGACGTTGGCCAGGGCGTCCTCCATCGGCACCGAGCTATGGCCGTAGCGGGCGATGCCCTTCTTGTCGCCCAGCGCCTGGAGCAGGCACTCGCCCAGACAGATGCCGATGTCCTCCGTTGTATGGTGCGGGTCGATGTGCAGGTCGCCCTTGGCCTTGACCACCAGGTCCAGCTTGCCGTGCTTACTCAGGTGCGTGAGCATGTGGTCGAGGAAGCCGACGCCGGTGTCGATGTCGTACGCCCCCGTGCCATCGAGCTTCAACTCGCAACGGATGTCGGTCTCTTTCGTTTGCCTGTGAATCCTTGCGGTTCGGTTTTCCATACTCATACTTCCCAGCTAGAGGATTTCCTTCAGGGCCGCAATCAGTCTCTCGTTCTGCTCCGGCGTGCCCACGCTGATGCGCAGCTTGTCGTCCAGTCCAGGCGCGTTCCAGTAGCGGATGAAGATGTTGCGCTGTGCCAGTTGCTCCTGGATGCGTGCGGCCGACCCGGTCTTCAGCCGGGCGAAGACGAAGTTGGAGTGGCTGTCGTGCACCACAAAACCGAGTGTTCGCAGCCGCTCAGTGAGCACCCGCCGTTCCTTTTTGACCTTCTCCACATTCTCTCGGAAATACGCCTGGTCCCGAATGGCGGCGGTCGCCAGGGCAATCGCCACGGCATCGACGTTATACGAATCCTTGACC